>NZ_WVRF01000019.1:0-80404 GCF_013110775.1 Ruegeria sp. HKCCD7296 | reverse complement strand
ACCGTCCTCAGTTCTACTTCCGTACAACTGACGTGACCGGCACCGTGACCCTGGCTGAAGGCACCGAGATGGTCATGCCTGGCGACAACGTGTCGTTCGGCGTTGAGCTGATCGCCCCGATCGCGATGGAGCAGGGCCTGCGCTTCGCGATCCGCGAAGGCGGCCGCACCGTCGGCGCCGGCGTTGTGTCGAAAATCATCGAGTAATCACGGTAGGCCGGGCTTCAGCCCGGCACATCGGTGAGACTAAGAAGGCCGCTCCCTAAGGGGCGGCCTTTTTTGTGGCGAGCCCTTTGCTGAGAAAGTCATCGCCGAATATTAGGCGTTAGCGCATAGTACTCAATAATACGACCGGGTTCAGCAATTCCGTAGAAGGACTGAACAGTTGATTTCGTCTTACAAAATAGATGTAATTTCATAATCTATTACTTTTCACGATTTTTGTGGGGGATTTCCCATGCCTTTGTCAAAAAATGAAATGCAGGAACTAAGACATCCTACTGAGACTCCACGTTTTTACATAACCTTGTTTGTTTTGATTCCGTTTGGTTTCATAACGGCGCTGCTAACAGTCGCAACTTTTGGAACCATTCTTTTGCTTGTACCGATCATCCTTTTCTCGCTGTGGTTCAGCCTCAGGTTGGCTATCGCGCATTGGATGAACAATTTTGTCCAGGTTTCAGCGGCGTCTTTCCCTGAAGCCAACGATGCGATCAAAGAAGCGAAGGAGCTTTTTGGTTACAACCGAACGGTCGAGGCATATGTCCATGAGGATGGATCTTACAACGCATCAATCCTGTCGCTTCTCAACACCAAGATATTGCTTCTGAATTCCGAGCTTTTGAAGAACGAAAACACAAAGGACGAACTGCGATTCATTGTCGGGCGATTTGTGGGCGCATTGGCAGCTAAACACTTTCGGTTTGGCTGGCTGCAGTTCTTCATTAACAGTGTGGAGAAGCTATTGATCTTCAATATTTTGCTTTTCCGCTACGAACGCGCAACCAAACTATCAGGCGACAGAATGGGATTGCGCATGATTGATGGCAACACCCGGGTTGCTGTGAGGTCCATGATGAAAATGGCTGTAGGCTCCGAGATTGCTGACCGTGTCAACATTCGCGCGTATGTCGCTCAGGGAAGAAAATACAATGGGAGTTTCTTTGGCTGGTTGGCTCGCGCTTTTTCGTCTTTCCCACACCACTGCACACGTGTGTCGGAGCTTATCGTCTTCGCGAAACAAAAATACCCGAGCAGCGTTTCCGCTTCCCGTGGCCGGGCCCGCAAACGCCGTGTCAGCGGCGCAGGAATGGCTACGTAGCGACTGACTTTGTGACCCCGGGGACCATCCGGCGCAGGCCCGGTCAGCCGCCGCCAGACATACCGGCCACAAACTGCTGGATCAGGACAGCGCATCCTCAGCCGCAGCGCGAACGGCGCGGATGTTGTCTCCGTAGACCTGTGGGGTGGAAACCGATCCGCCCTTGAATACCGCCGACCCGGCGACCAGCACGTCCGCCCCTGCTGCTGCAACCAGCGGGGCGGTCTTTGGGTCGACGCCTCCGTCGATCTCGATATGCACTGGGCGGTCGCCGATCATCTGGCGCAGTTTGCGCACCTTACCGGTCATGTCGATGAATTTCTGACCACCGAAGCCCGGGTTTACGGTCATCACACAGACCAGATCGGTAAGGTCCAGCAGATGCTCGACCGCCTCGGCAGGGGTGCCAGGGTTCAGCGCGACACCGGCTTTCATTCCAGCGGCGCGGATCGCTTGTAAGGTGCGATGTGTATGTGGACCAGCCTCGACATGTGCAGTCAGAATGTCCGCTCCGGCATCGGCATACGCCTGGATGTAAGGATCAACCGGGGTGATCATCAGGTGCACATCCATCACGGTTTTCACGTGCGGGCGAAAGGCTTTAACCGCAGGTGGGCCAAAGGTCAGGTTCGGAACGAAATGGCCATCCATGACATCCACATGAACCCAATCTGCGCCTTGTGCCTCGATGGCCTGAATCTCTGCTCCGAAATTGGCGAAATCGGCGGACAGGATCGACGGAGCGATCTTGATGGTGCGGTCAAAGCTCATGATGGCCTCGTATCAGAAAAAGAGTCGCCGAAGCGTATACCTGCGGGGCAGGGGGATGGATAGCCCCTGCGACGGCTGGTCCGTTACAAAACTTTCACCACGCTGACACATATCCGTTGAATGGCATCTGTAGCTGACCGCCAACATCATTTGGGGGTGGCACGTGCTGCATATCAAGAAACTGACCAAACGCTTTGGCGACAACATTGCTGTGGACGCTGCGACGCTGGATGTGGACAAGCCTTGCATGATCGGGATCATCGGACGGTCTGGTGCAGGTAAGTCGACCCTGCTGCGGATGGTTAACCGGCTGACGGATTCCAGCGACGGTCAGATCCTGTTCGAAGGTCGTGACGTGACCCAACTGAAGGGGCGCGAAAAGCGGGCCTGGCAAGCTGACTGCGCCATGATCTTTCAGCAGTTCAACCTGGTGCCGCGCATGGATGTTGTCTCGAACGTCTTGCATGGCACGCTGAACCGCCATTCGACCCTGGCCACCATGTTCAACCTGTTCCCAATGGAAGACATCCATCGCGCAATTGATATTCTGGATCGTCTGGGAATCGCCGAACACGCGCCCAAACGCGCCGAAGCTTTGTCTGGTGGGCAGCAACAGCGCGTCGCTATCGCACGCGCCCTGATGCAGGACCCCAAGATCATTTTGGCGGACGAGCCCATCGCCTCGCTGGACCCAATGAACGCTCAGGTTGTGATGCAGGCTCTGCGGCGTATCCACGAAGAGGATGGCCGCACCGTCATCGCCAACCTGCACACGCTGGATACCGCACGCCGTTATTGTGATCGCGTGGTCGGAATGCGTGATGGACGCATCGTCTTTGACGGGCTGCCCGAACAACTGACGACCGGTGTTGCCCGCGAAATCTATGGTGCCGATGCCAGCTTCTCGGAAGAGGCGACATCGACCGAGATCGAAACTCTGGACGCCACCCAGAAGGCCCTGATGGAAGCGGAAGCGACCATCTGAGCCACCATCCCCCTTTCATCGCCCGGCCCGATGAAAGGCCGGGGCAATCAAACTGGAGAGAGACAGATGAAAAAACTGATTGCTGCCTTTGTGGCTACCACTGCGCTTGCCGCCCCGGCCATGGCACAGGACATCAGCGAATTCCGCATAGGCATTCTGGGTGGTGAGAACGCTCAGGATCGTCTGAACAACAACGAATGCCTGCGTGAATACACCGAAGAAACGCTGGGTGTTGAGACCAAGCTGTTTGCGCCTGCCGATTATAACGGTGTGATCCAGGGTCTGCTGGGCGGCACCATTGACATGGCATGGTTGGGCGCGTCGGGTTACGCCAAAACTTATCTGAGCGATCCCGAAGCGGTTGAGCCGGTTTTGGTTAAGGTGAACGTCGACGGCGGTTACGGGTATTACTCGGTTGGGTTTGCCCGCAAGGACAGCGGCATTACCTCGCTGGACGACATGAAAGGCAAGATCTTTGGTTTTGGCGATCCGAATTCGACTTCGGGCTACCTGATCCCGTCCATCGAAATCCCGCAGGCCACCGGCGCCACCATGGACTCAGGCGACTACTTTGGTGAAGTGAAGTTCACCGGCGGTCACGAGCAGACCATCGTCGCGGTCAACAATGGTGACGTTGATGGTGGCGTGACCTGGGCCGATGGTCTTGGCAACTGGGAAGACGGATACAACTCGGGCGCGCTGCGTCGTGCAGTTGATGCCGGTCTGGTCGACATGAACGACATGGTTGAAATCTGGAAATCCAAGCCGATCCCCGAAGGTCCGGTTGTTCTGCGTACAGCGCTGCCTGCGGATGTAAAAGAAAAGATGACAGCCCTGATGGCTGGCCTGCACGAGAAAGACCGTGATTGCTTCTACGGCGTTGCCGCAGGTGAGGCGAAAGCGTTCGAGCCGATCACACATGATGCCTACGAAGTCATCATCGAAGCACGCAAGCTGAAGTCCAACTAAGCCTGAATACCCAATGATCGGGGTCCGGCGAAAATCCGGGCCCCGTTTTTCCACCCAGGAGCATTCCATGACAGACCTGACCGCTGGGTCCCCGACCGTCGACCAGATCCGCGATGACTATACGGCGATGACGCGCCGCAAACGGGTCTATGGTGGTATCCTCCTGATCCTGTTCGTTGCCGTTATGGCCTCGGGCTTTCGTGTTGCTGACGACCGCAACGCTGGCAGTTTCCGCGATGGCTGGACGCGTATTTTCGACTACCCCGCTGAGGTTTTGGCCGAGGCGTGGGAAAAAATCGGCGCGCTGCCGGAAAACCTGGCCAAGTTTTTCCCCGCGCTGATCGAAACACTGAATATCGCGGCCGCTTCGACCTTGATCGGTGCGATTGCAGGTACGTTTCTGGCCCTGATGTCGACGCGCGGCATGGCACTTTGGCCCGCCTTGATCCCTTTGTTTCGCCGAATTGCAGATGTGTGCCGCGCCGTCCCCGAGATTGTGATCGCACTAGTTCTGATTTTCATTTTGGGCGGTGGTCCGGTTCCGGCGATGATTGCGATTGCCATTCACACAGCAGGTGCACTGGGCAAGCTGTTTTCCGAGGTCAACGAAAACGCCTCGCTCAAGCCGGTTGAGGGCCTGCAGTCGGTGGGTGCGAACTGGTCGCAACGCATGTATCTGGGCGTGATCCCACAGGTCGGTCCCAACTATGTCAGCTATGCACTGCTGCGGTTCGAAATCAATATTCGCGCCTCGGCCATCCTGGGTTTTGTTGGCGCTGGCGGTCTGGGTTATGAGCTGCGCAACGCCATGTCCTGGGGACAGGGGCGGTACGATGAGGCCGCGGCCATTTTCCTTCTGCTTTTTGTAACAATCGTCGTCGTGGACCAGCTGTCAGGTGTTCTGCGCGACCGTCTGACTCATGGGTCGGAAAAAGGAGCCTCGGTATGAGCACCTTCGCAACCAATCTGACCGTCGATGAGCTCAAAGCCCAAGCAGACCGTCTGTTCAGTCGCAAAAGGCTGGTGAATTTCGGGCTGCCCGCGCTGGTGCTTGTCTATTTGGTCTACGTCTTCTTTGCGTTTGATGTTCCGGGCCTCGCGGCGCGAGCAAATTGGGAAAACGGCAAGACGCTTGTGTCTGACAGCTATAGCTACAAGACGCATATCGAGCGTGACAATCGAACTGGCGAGGTTTCGGCCGCGATCGAGGGCGAGCGCAAGGGCGCGTACCCCGAAGGTCAGGCCCCGGATTGGGTGACGCTGGGCGAGACAACCGTGATCGATCTGGAAGACGGCCACGTGGTGCGATTCGGGCCGGAAACGGTTGAATATGACATCCCCGGTTATGGAACCGTTCGGGCAACACCCAGCCGCTCGGCTGGTGTACAGGCCGAGTTGCCTGCGGGTGACGTGCCAGAGTGGATCAATGTCTCCAAGAACCGCTTGGCAATCAAGACGGATGCGGGCCGTCTGACCGTCACACGCAATCGGTCGGAAGTGTTTCGCTATTTCACCGGGTGGGAGCTGTTCTGGTTCACGCTCGACAGCCCCTATTATGGCAAGTCGGTCCCCGAACTGGTCGGACGCGCTGCGTCGGGTGAGGCGGGTGCAATTTTTAATGACTTCTGGACCAACAAGATGTGGCGGCATCAGGATGTGGCCTGGGCGATATTCGAGACGATCCTGATGGCGTTTCTGGGCACGCTGGGCGCGGCCATGGTCGCGTTGCCACTGGCCTTCCTTGCGACGCGCAATTTCAATCCGATGAAATCCATCCGCTTTGCAACGCGTCGCGTGTTCGACTTTGTGCGCGGTGTGGATGCCTTGATCTGGACCGTGGTGCTGGCCCGCGCCTTTGGTCCCGGACCTTTGACAGGCGCGCTGGCCATACTGGTGACCGACACCGGGACCTTTGGCAAGATCTTCTCGGAAGCGTTGGAGAATGTGGACCAGAAGCAGATAGAGGGCGTTCAGTCCACAGGAGCAAATGCGCCGCAGAGATACCGATTTGGGGTCATTCCGCAAGTCACGCCCGTTTTGTTGAGCCAGCTATTGTATTTTCTGGAATCCAACACCCGCAGCGCGACGGTGATTGGCGCAATCACAGGCGGCGGTATTGGCCTTCTACTGACGCAGGCAATCATCACGCAAAAGGATTGGGAAGAGGTCGCCTACTACATCATCCTGATCATCCTGATGGTCATGTTGATGGACTGGTTCTCGGGTTGGTTGCGCAAACGGTTGATCCAGGGCGAAGCGGGTAAAAAACGCAAGCCGCGTGATGCTGCACGCAAGACATTCCTGTTGCCCTGAACAAAGATGGGGACATTCAATGGCACGACTGCGCGCTGATCAGCCGTATATTCATAATGATTGTCAGATCACCAACAGCAGCTTTGGCGCATATGTCGAGATTGGTGCTGGCAGCCGAGTGGCGAACTCGGTTTGGGGCGATTATTCCTATTGCGACCGGACCTGCGATATTGCCAATGCCGAAATTGGAAAGTTCGCAAATATAGCAAGCTTTACTCGTATCGGGGCGACAGATCATCCGATGGACAAGGCCTCGCTGCATCATTTTCACTATCGTTCCGCCGACTATTGGGACGATGCCGAAGATGATGCGGATTGGTTCGCTCATCGCGCCAGTCGCACCGCCCGGATCGGGCATGACACCTGGATCGGACACGCTGCGATTATCAAGCCCGAGGTCACGATCGGCAATGGTGCCGTGGTTGCCTCGGGTGCAGTGGTTACCAAAGACGTACCGCCCTACACGATTGTTGCGGGTGTGACGGCGCAGATGTTGCGCAGAAGGTTCCCCGAGATCGTGGCCGATCGCATGGAACAGCTTGCATGGTGGGATTGGGACAACCCGAAACTTCGTGCGGCTTTGCCCGACTTTCGCACGCTAAGTGCCGAGGCGTTTCTGGAAAAATACGCGTAACCCTGTTCCTGCAGATCCAAAAACCGAAAACCCCCTGTGGGGGTCTAGTCTTCGTTCAGGGTCAGTGTGACCCGCTCACCCGCGAAAACGGTTCGCCCATATTCAACGGGCTGGCCATCTGGGTCCGCGTTCACGCCAACCGAGAACAGAACCGGGGCCCCTTCGGACAGCTGGAGCTGTAAGGCTTGTGTCGCCGTTGCCCCGCGCGCTGTCAAACGGGTCGAGATGCGTGTGTAATCCGCGATGCCGCTAGCTTGCAGAGCTTTTGTGACCGATTGCGTTTCGGTCAGTGTCTGCAACAGGTTGGGAAAACGCGCGGCTGGAAAAACGCTTTGAAACACGGCCACAGGCTGTCCGTCCGCCAATGACAGGCCGTCATAGACATGCACCGGATCGCCTTTGTCCAAACCCAAGGCTTCCGCTTCGGCTTCATCTGCTGCGCGTGTGGTCAGCGCGAGGATTTTCTTGCCCGGCATCTTACCGCTGGCCGAGATGTTTTTGTGGTATCGCACCCTTTTGCCGATTGGATAATCCGTGGGGCGCGCCGCTACAAACACCCCTGCGCCGCGCCTGGCGTGGACCAGACCTTGTTCCGACATGTCTGCCAACGCGCGCCGCACAGTGTGGCGATTGACGCCATAATTGGCGGCCAATTGTGCTTCGGTCGGCAGGCGATCTCCGGTTTGATAGCGCCCTTCGGCGATGTCCGAGGTCAGGCGCAGGGCGATGCTTTTCCAGATCGGCGTTTTGCTCATGTCATCAAATCTTCACACCATCACGGATTGCGACTCGGATACCTAAAGGGTAATATTTGTCTAGTTGTATAGTTCATGTAGACAACCCGGCCAAGAGGCTTTGATGACAAATCAGACAGAAATCGCGACGCAGGCGCGGAAGGAATGGATGGGTCTGCTGGCCCGCGCGCCGGACGATGCTTTGATGACGCTATGGGATGGCATTCAGGACCGCCCAAGCTTTGACTGGCTGCGCAGCCCCGAAGTGGGCGGCGTCATGGTGAGAGGTCGCACCGGAGCTACCGGAGCGCCGTTCAATCTGGGTGAAATGACCGTCACGCGCTGTTCGGTCGTGCTGCATGATGGCACGGTTGGTCACGGATATGTGCAGGGCAGATCCAAGCCTAAAGCCGAAGTCGCAGCGTTGATTGATGCTATGATGCAGACACCGGCGGCGGATGATCTGCAGGCCCGATTGCTCGACCCATTGCAGCAACAAATGCAAGCGGCCAAGACGACACGCGCCGCCAAGGCAGCTGCCACCAAGGTCGAGTTTTTCACGCTGGTCCGGGGGGAAGACTGATGGCCGCGCAAACACAGTTTTCCGGGGGCTTTCAAAACGCACCTGTCCAGGCCGCCCACGCGTTTCGTGCGGCCATGACCGTCATGGCGCGCCCGGGTGAAATCCGCACCCTCATGGGCACTGAACCCCCTGCGCCTTTGTCCATGGCAGCAGGCACGCTCTTGCTGACGCTGTGCGATCCCGAAACAAAGGTCTATTTGGCGGGTGATGCTGACACCGATGCGGTGTGCAAATGGCTGACCTTCCACACGGGCGCGCCGATTGTGTCTGCGGGCAACGCTGATTTCGCCGTTGGTACGTGGGGCGCACTAGGTCCCTTGAACGCCTATCGTATTGGCACGCCGGAATACCCGGAACGGTCTGCGACCCTGATTGTAGAATGCGACCAGCTTGAGCAAAGCGGTGCCATTCTGAGCGGCCCTGGGATCAAGGACACCGCGCGGTTGTCTCTGCCGGATGTTCCAGCGCTTCAATACAATGCGATGCTGTATCCGCTGGGGTGCGATTTCTTCTTTACCTGCGGTGACAAGATCGCGGCCCTGCCGCGCAGCACGCAGATCAGGACAGAGGGCTAAGCGATGTATGTAGCTGTCAAAGGGGGCGAAAAAGCCATCGAGAACGCCCATACGTGGCTGGCCGAAGAACGCCGGGGCGCGACTGATGTGGCGGAACTGAGCCTTGCGCAGATCCGCGAACAACTGAGCCTTGCCGTGAACCGGGTGATGGCCGAGGGGTCATTATTCGACCCCAACCTTGCAGCGCTGGCGATCAAACAGGCGCGTGGCGATCTGATCGAAGCGATCTTTCTGGTCCGTGCTTACCGTACGACTCTGCCGCGCTTTGGCTATTCCAACCCGGTCGAGACCTCTGAGATGGCGTGTGACCGTCGGATCTCGGCCACGTTCAAGGATGCGCCGGGGGGGCAGGTTCTGGGGCCAACTTTCGACTACACGCACCGTTTGCTGGATTTCAAGCTGGCTGCTGATGGTGAAGCCCCTAAGGCACCCGAAGGCACGGCACGTCAGGAGCCGACGCCCCATATCACCGAGTTCCTGAAAGGTGAGGACATCATTCAGGATGAACCCGCCAGCGATGACACCCCGGGCGACCTGACCCGCGAGCCGATGGAGTTTCCGTCAAACCGACCGCTGCGCTTGCAATCACTGACCCGTGGGGACGAGGGCTTTGTACTGGGCATGGCCTATTCCACCCAGCGCGGCTACGCCCGCAACCATGCGTTTGTCGGAGAGCTTCGGATCGGCAAGGTCGCGGTGGAAATGGAGATCCCCGAGCTGGGTTTCGCCATTGATATCGGTGAGGTTGAACTAACCGAATGTGAGACGGTCAACCAGTTCACGGGCTCGAAGACAGAACCACCACAGTTCACACGTGGCTATGGTCTTGTCTTTGGTCAGTCCGAACGAAAATCCATCGCGATGGCTTTGGTCGATCGCGCGCTGCGTTGGGAAGAACTGGGCGAAGACAATCTGGGTGCACCCGCGCAGGACGAAGAATTTGTCCTGAGCCATGCGGATAACATTCAGGCCACTGGCTTTCTCGAGCATATCAAACTGCCGCATTACGTCGACTTCCAGTCTGAGCTGGAGCTGGTCCGCAAACTGCGTCGCGAGGCTGAAGAACGCATTACGCCAAAGGAGGCCGCAGAATGAAGGCCGTCGTTTTTGATATCGGGAATGTGCTGATCCGATGGGATCCGCATCTGGCATGGTTGCACGAGATGGGCAGCCGCGAGGCCGTGGCAGAGTTCCTGACCCGCATCGATTTTCAGGATCGCAATCTGAGGGCGGATGGCGGCGAGAACTTCGCCGATCTGGCGTCAGAACTGGATGACGTCGAAGACCAACGGCGCCTGAGTGTGTATGTTGAGCGCTATGCCATGACCGTTCCGCAAAAGATCGAAGGAACCTGGCAGCTGCTCTATCGATTGAAAGAACAGGGCACGCAGGTTCACGCGATTACAAACTGGTCGGCGGAAACATGGCCGGTTGGTGTTGGCGCGCATCCCGAGTTGGGCGACGTCTTCGGCGTGACGGTAGTCTCTGGTCAGGAAAAGCTTTTGAAGCCGCAACCCGAGATTTTTCATCGCTTGTGTGAGCGGGCCGGGCTTGCGCCTGAAAACTGCATTTTCATCGACGACGGGCTGCACAACGTCGACGGCGCGCGCGCCGTTGGCATGGATGGCATCCACTTTACGACGCCTCAAGCGCTGGAAAGCGCGTTGACTGAAAGAGGTTTCCTATGAGCGAGTATAATTTCGCCTACCTGGACGAACAAACCAAACGGATGATCCGTCGGGCGATCCTGAAGGGTCTGGCTGTGCCTGGGTATCAGGTGCCGTTCGCCAGCCGCGAGATGCCGATGCCGTATGGCTGGGGGACGGGTGGCGTTCAGGTCTCGGCCGCGACGCTGACGCCCGAGGATACGTTCAAGGTGATCGACCAAGGCGCAGACGACACCACCAACGCAGTGTCGATCCGCAAGTTCTTTGAGAACACCGCTGGCGTCTCCACCACGGAAGAGACGGAAAAAGCCACTGTCATCCAGACCCGCCACCGCATCCCCGAAGCGAAGCTGCGTGAAGACCAGATCATCGTCTATCAGGTGCCGATCCCGGAACCTCTGCGCTTTTTGGAGCCGCGCGAGACCGAGACGCGCAAAATGCACAGCCTTGAAGAATACGGGCTGATGCATGTCAAATTGTATGAGGACATCAGCCAGCACGGTGCGATCTCAACCGCTTATGCCTATCCGGTCAAAGTATCCGGGCGGTATGTGATGGATCCGTCTCCGATCCCGAAATTCGACAACCCAAAGCTCGAGATGGACGCGATCCAATTGTTTGGTGCAGGGCGGGAACAGCGTATCTATGCAGTGCCTCCGCATACCAAGGTCGTGAGCCTCGATTTCGAGGATTACCCGTTTGAGGCCACCAAAGCCAACCATCTCTGCGATCTGTGCGGGGCCGAGGACAGCTATCTGGACGAGGTCATCATGGATGATGCAGGGAACCGGATGTTTGTCTGTTCCGACACCGATTATTGTCGGTCGCGCCGCGAAACAGGCCACGTGGGCCGACTGGCTGAGGAGAACGCAGCATGACCCCCCTGTTGCAAGTCAAGGGCATCGAAAAACGCTATGGCGCGCGGATCGGATGCACAGATGTGAACTTCGATCTCTACCCCGGAGAAGTGATGGGGATCGTCGGCGAAAGTGGGTCCGGCAAATCGACCTTGCTCAACTGTCTGGCCGGGCACCTGGAACCGGACGCTGGGCAGGTGATCTTTGATACCCGCGTGGACGGACCGGTAGACACAGTCACCATGTCCGAACCGGAACGCCGAATGCTCGGCCGCACTGACTGGGCCTTTGTGCATCAACACGCACGCGACGGGCTGCGGATGTCTGTCAGCGCGGGCGGCAATATTGGTGAGCGGCTGATGGCCGTCGGTGATCGGCACTATGGCGATATTCGGGACAAGGCTATCGACTGGCTTGGCCGCGTCGAGATTGAAGCAGCCCGTGTGGACGATCGCCCCAGCGCGTTTTCTGGCGGGATGCAGCAGCGTCTGCAGATCGCGCGCAATCTGGTGACGGGCCCTCGGCTGGTGTTCATGGATGAACCGACCGGTGGTCTGGACGTATCCGTTCAGGCGCGCTTGCTGGATTTGTTGCGTGGTCTGGTGCGTGAGATGGGGCTGAGCGCCATCATCGTGACGCATGATTTGGCCGTGGTGCGTCTGTTGGCGGACCGGCTGATGGTGATGAAAAGCGGTCATGTGGTCGAAGCTGGGTTGACCGACCAGGTGCTGGACGACCCTCAGCACGCCTATACGCAGCTGCTTGTGTCCAGCGTCCTTCAGGTTTGAGTGTTTGGGAAAAGATGAAGCGATGATTGAACTGATCGATGTAAGCAAAAGCTTTACCCTGCATAATCAGGGCAGTGCTGTGATCCCGGTGATGCAAGGTGCGTCGCTGAAGGTTGAGCCGAGGGAATGTGTTGCTCTGACGGGGGCGTCCGGTACTGGCAAGTCCACGCTGATGCGAGTGATCTATGGCAACTATCTGGCGGCCTCTGGTCAGGTGTTGGTTGGTGGGCTGGACGTGGCAAAGGCCGAACCACGACAGATCCTGTCTCTGCGTCGCGATACGTTGGGTTATGTCAGCCAGTTTCTGCGGGTTGTGCCTCGGGTGCCGACGCTGGAAGTTGTGGCAGAGCCGCTGCTGGCCGTAGGTGCGGACAAGCAAATTGCGCTGGACAAGGCGGCCGGGTTGCTGAAACGTCTGAACATCCCCGAGCGTTTGTGGACCCTGAGCCCCACGACCTTTTCTGGCGGTGAACAGCAGCGGGTGAACATTGCGCGCGGCTTTGCACATGAGTATCCCGCGATGCTTTTGGATGAGCCGACGGCGAGCCTGGATGCGCAGAACCGGGAAACCGTGTTGTCTCTGATTGAAGAGGCAAAGCATCGTGGTGCGGCGATTGTTGGGATTTTCCACGACATTGAAGCGCGTAAGCGGGTTTGTGACCGCGAGGTCAATGTTTCGGATTTTACACCGGGGCTGGCTGCATGACGCTTGCTCCGGTCATAGCGGTTGTCGGCCCCTCGGGTGTCGGTAAAGACAGCGTCATGCAAGCGTTGGTGGCCCAAGCATCGGGCATCCAACGCCTGAGGCGCGTGATTACCCGTCCTGAAGGGGAAGAGGGCGAGGATTTCGACCGGGTTTCCGTCGCGACGTTTCAGCAGATGGAACGGGCCGGGGCTTTTGCGTTGAGCTGGCCTGCGCATGGCTTGTTTTACGGTGTTCCGACCGAGATCACACGACAGCGAAACGAGGCAGATGCTGTTCTGGTCAACCTATCAAGAAAGGTATTGGTTCAGGCGCAGGAGGTTTTCGGCGATCTGATCGTGATTTCCCTGACTGCCGAAGCTGATGTTCTGGCACAGCGCTTGTCCGCAAGGGGGCGGGAAAGCGCGACGGAACAGGCGCGGCGGTTGGGTCGTGCCAAAGCGCCTTTACCCGACGGATTGAACCGCGTCATCGAAGTCGACAACTCCGGCGCACTGGAAGACACCGTCGCCGAGATCCTCGCGCAACTTCAACCGGAAAGCGCGTAGCGATGGATCAGGTGAAACCGCCCATCCTCAGCCTCGCCCATCAGGGCCAGATCGGTGATCTGGAAAGGCTGCGGCAGCAACGGGGCCAAATGGGTTTGCAGCGCCTCTTGGGTGGCCCGAAGGGTCGGTTTATCCAGCTTGCCGCTCAGCGTGATGTGAAAGCGAAACGCGTCCAGCACATAAGGATAGCCCCATTGAACCAGATTGGCGTCCTGCTCTGGGGTCAAACCGGCGGCGCGGCGGCGGGCCAGTTCAACCTCGGATGGGGGTGCCCGAAAACCGTCCAATGTCTGAACGCACGTGGCGGCCAGGGTGTTCAACGCTTGCGTATCACCCATCGGGCGCAGGGCCAGAAACCGGCCAAGCCGGGCGATCTCGAGGCCATCCAGCATGACAGTGGGCTGGTTGGAAGCGAGCGATCCACAAGCTGCATGCAAGGCGTCGAAGGTTTGGCCTTCGCTCAGTCGGAAGGGGGGTTTCATCGTCGCGTGCAGCCCGTATTTGCGCGGTACGTTCGTGACGGCGGCAACGTCGATCTCTCCGACCATCGGGTGTGCCACCAACGTGCCGGTTTCCATGTCCCAACCCAGCCAGCTGGTTGCGAATTTCGTCCACTCCGCCGCTGCGGGTGGCGCAAAATAAATCGCGTATCGCGTGAATGTCACATTGGCCTCCTATTGCGTGGCCTTCCACTACCTCAAACTGTGTGAAGTTCAGATGACAGAAGACTTGATCCTTGCCAATGCCACGCTTGTGTTGCCGAATGAAACCGTAACCGGCAGCGTTCGGATTGTGGGCGAGACCATAGCCGAGATCGACACTGGAAACGCGGTTCCGTCTGGAGCCATCGACTGCGAAGGCGACTTTGTCAGCCCTGGTCTGGTCGAGTTGCACACAGATAACCTGGAGCGTCACATTCAACCCCGACCCAAGGTAGACTGGCCTCATGCCGCTGCGATCCTTGCGCATGACGCGGAATTGGCCAGCACCGGGATCACGACCGTGTTTGACGCGATGCGGGTCGGATCGATCCCGTCAGGAGCAGCGCGTTATGGAAAGTATGCACGTGGCCTGTCGCAGGAATTGTGGGATTTGCGGGAACAGGATGCGCTGAAGATCAGTCATTTCCTGCATTTGCGGGCCGAGGTGTGTTCCGAGACGTTGGTCGAAGAGCTGGATGAGTTCGGGCCAGAGGACCGGGTTGGTCTTGTGTCCATCATGGATCACACACCCGGACAGCGGCAGTTCCGCGACATGACCAAGCTTGAGGCGTATATGAAGGGCAAACATGCGATGGACGATGATACATTCCTGCAGCATGTGGCCCAGCTAAAGGGCCTTCGCGACCGTAATGGCGATGTGCATGAGGTTGAGACCGTCAAGGCCGCGCGCCGTTTTGGAGCCGTTCTGGCGAGCCATGACGATACGACGGAAGATCAGGTGAAAGTCTCGGCAGGTCACGGTATCCGACTGGCTGAGTTTCCGACCACGGTCGAGGCAGCGCGTGCCTGTCACGATCACGATATCAAGGTCATGATGGGCGCGCCGAATATCATTCGCGGCGGCTCACATTCGGGCAACGTCGCAGCCCGCGAGTTGGCCGAACTTGGGCATTTGGACATCATGTCGTCGGACTATGTGCCGTCGGCCCTGTTGTTGTCGGCGGCCATGCTGGGCGAGATGTGGGATGATATGGCGCGCGGTATGAAAACGGTCACTCTGGCCCCTGCGCTGGCCGCGGGGCTAGAAGATCGGGGGGAGTTGCGCGCCAATGCGCGAGCCGATGTCATCCGTTTTCGGATGCGGGCCGGAGTACCGGCCCTGAGCTCGGTCTGGGCGCGCGGTCGGCGTGTGGCGTGATCAGGCGGTATAGAACAGGTAACGGTCCGGGGCGATCGTCTCGGGCCCTTTGATCTGGTTGAAGCCGACGAGGGGCTGCCCCGAGATCAGCAAACCGCCGGGCTGCATGACTTGCGCAATCAATGGGCTGAGCCGCGCGGCTTCTTCCACATCTTCATGCTTGATCCCGCGTCCGAAATCGTAGTGTGCCAGTGCGACCCTGTGCCCGTTCTCTGCCAGTTTCTTCAGCATCGGCTCGGCCTCGCCTTGCAGGAAATCTTCGGCTGGAGGGGTGCTGTCCGGGTGGCATTGCAGGACCCGGTCCATCACCCAGATCCGGCGCTCTGGCAGGATTTCACGCAGGTGGTCATAGGTCCGGCCATTTCCCAAACCCATATCCAGCACATCGCCTGGCTGGCCGCTGATGCGCTGGGCTGCCCAGTTCAAACCGTCGCGTTGAGCCGTCAGTCGGCGCAGCATGGAATCCAGTCGGCTCATGGTTGTGTCCTTATTCGTTCCTGGGTGCGACCCACACCGTGGCCGGGCCGTTCAACAATTTGCGCAGCAGGGCCTCGGTAAAGGTCCAGATGTCCTGATCATGGACCAGATGGTGGGTCAATATGCCAAATGGTTCAGCGTTGTCAGCACGTCCTTCGCGCCGGTCGCGCAACAGATCAACTGTCTGCTTGATCAGGACGTCCGGGTTGATCAGACTGCGTGTGCCGCGCCAGTCAATTGGGTCAAGATGGGTGTTGATTTGTTCCAGCCCCGGTGCGGGAAAAGGTGTTTTGCGCGGCGTCGCAGTGGACAGGACACGAAAGCCCAGACCGGGAAGTTGCGCGACCATCTCGGGCGCGATGCGGTTCCACGGGGGAACAAACATGGGTCGCATTTCGACACCAAATATCGCGTCAAGACGGGCTATTCCTGCTTTTGCATCATCAACCATTTGGTCCAGCGGTCGATGCAGTTGAAACTCAGCCTTCTTCTCTCCCTCTGGTGCGTGGTTCGCATGTGCCCAGCCGTGAACCACAGGGATCAAAGAGGGTCGGTCCGCAATATATTCGGCCAACGCCGGGGTTGCGCCGTTGGGAATCACGGCCAGATGCACGGGCACATCCAATTGCGAAGACAGATCAGTCAACCGGTCGAGCTGCGGCGTCGGAGCGATGGCGTCATCGTCACGCCACCAGAGCGGAAACGACAAACCCGAAACCCGCCAGAGGTCCAGCTCGGTGTCCAGAGGGCGCCAGTCGGGGGTCATGCGCGCTGCTCCAGCAGGCGCTTGGCGATGCGCACGCTTTGGGCGGCGCCGTCAAAGCCGAAATCTTGTTTTGCGCGGGGTCCATCAGCAATGATGCGTTCGACCGCTTGCGCAAGTGTGGTCCCGCTCAGAGACTGACTTTCCAGCACTTCGATTGCAGATAATCCCGACAAGCTCTGCCCGCGCAGACCTTGTTCAACCTCTTTGCCATCATCGAAGGGGATAAATACCGCTGGTGTACCGCTTTGCAGAATATCCATAGCGGTGTTGTAGCCGCACATGCTGACCGACGCTGCCGCAAGCGGCAGCATCTGACGAAAATCGGGCCGCACAGGTTCAAGGATGACCGAGGTGCCTTTGGCCTGTTCCGACAGTTCGGCAATCCGCGCCTTTGCATCCGTCCCGCCGACCAACAGGCGCCAACGCGTGTTGGGCATCTGGCGGGCTGCCTCGATGGCCGCACAAAAGATCGGCTGTCCTACGGACCCGCCGCCTGCGCTGACCAAAATTTCATCTTCACCCACCAAATCCGGGTGGGGTTGGGGCAACGTAGGTGCGACAAAACCGGTATAGTGTAACCGGCCCGCCAGTTGATCTGACACTGGCCAGCTGACGGATAAGGGCGTTACGCTTTCGGTCGAATGAACCAGTACGCCGTCATAGTAACGCTTTACGATCTCGTCCGCGCGTTCCGCTTTTGCTGGTTTCGAGGGCGGGGCCAGAATATCTCGGATCGACCCCAGAATAACCGGACGTACCGGCAGCTTAGTTGCCGTTTCCAACGCTGCGCCGAATTCGGCGGCCAGCGATCGACGGCCAAAGGGATAAAGCTCTGTGATCAGCACCTGCGGCTGGAACGTCTTTAAGGCCTGAACCAGAGCCGTCGTCCGCGCCGCATGATAGGCGGCGTCAGCCTCTTCGCCGGTTTCGGTCAGCAAGCGGGTGAAATTGGTGCCGTCCGACCTTAAAGGGGGCAGCCCAAACAACGTCATCCCACGGCTATCCAGCTGCGGTGCAGGCATTCCACCCGTCACCACCATGACCTCGTGACCGTCATCCCGAAATGCACGACCAAGGGTCAAAGCGCGGCTGAGATGCCCTGTTCCCAGCAGGTGGGTGACAATGATCATCACCTTCATGGCAAAGTCTCGCGTTTTGGCAGGCGTATGGGATCGGGGTCAGCGGTCATGGTGTTCATATCGACGATATACAGCCGATTGCGTTTGATCTTGAAGGGGGCAGGTCCTTCGAAATTCCAACCCCAAGCTTGGGCCAGAATGACCCGCATGATGCCGATATGGCAGACAGCCACCGCATCGTTTTGCAGAGCGGACAGCCAGGGGCGCAACCGGTCACGAACGTCAGCCGGACTTTCACCGTTTGGCGGGCGGAAATCCCAACCCCAATCTTCGATATGCTTGTAACCGCTTGTTGTGTCAGCGATCAGATCAACGCCGCGCTGACCCTCCCAATCGCCCCAGTTCATCTCGGTCAGCGCGTCTGACGTTTGCGGGCCGCGACCCGAGACGATTTGGGCGGTCTCATTGGCCCGTTGCAGCGGGCTGGACCAGATGTCAGCCTGTGCCCATTCGTGTGGCAGGCAGTAGCCTGACAGTTCTGAGCGCGCGTCATCGTCCAGGGGAATGTCGCTGCGGCCCTGTATCTGACCAGCGCGGTTCCAATGTGTGTGCCCGTGGCGAAGCAGCGCAAGCCTGGTCATGTCAAATCCTTCAGTAACGCGCGGAGAGTTGCCCAAAGGCGGGCAGTGGCTTGTGGCATAAGATGACGGTCAGCCACATACTCGCGAGCAGCCGCGCCGAGGGAGCGGCGCAGCGATGCGTCCTCCAGCAGAGTTTGCAGACGGTCTGCAAAGCCTTGCGACCCGGTGTCGACCGAAGGGTAAGTCGCAGGGGCCAGCACATCTCGAACACCCGGTCGATCTTGTGCGAGCACCGGTACGCCCGCAGCCTGCGCCTCCAAGTAAATCATCCCGTAAGCTTCGTTCACACCGGGCCAAACCAGCACAGAGGCGTGTTCATAGGCCGCTTGCAGCGCATCGCGGTTGAGCTGACCCAGAAAACTGACCTTTTCTCCAAAGGTCTCCATCAAAGCCTCGACTTCGGGTCGAGCGGGTCCATCGCCAGCGATGTTCAGGTGCCAGTCACCCGCCAGATGCGAAAGCGCCTCGGCTAATATCTGGTAAGAGGCCAGCTTGTCCCCGTGGCGCATCATGCCAACGGTCAGCATCGGACCTTCCCCGCTGGTTGCAGCGGGAAGTTGGGATTGCGGCAGAAATGGCGGCAGCTCGACCAAAGCCTGATCGCCAAATCGATCCCGTTCCAATGTGATCAGGTCGTTGGCGGTGTGATAAAATATGACATCGGCGGCGTCGCCGGCCCGATGTGCAGCGGCGGCAAACTCAGCCCAGGGTCCGGTCAACCGGCTGGATGCGCGGGTACTTTCCAACTGTACATAAGGGATGCCGCGCGCCTTGCAGACCTGCGGACCCAACAAATCGGGGGCTTTGTAGTAATTGTGATATGTCACCCACAGAGCCGTGTCCGAGGGCAGGTCGGTGACTAACCTCTGTGCTTCCTTGTCTGCCGCACGCTGCAAGGCATGTTGCAGGTCCACATCACCGCGCTTGTCGTAAATCCTGAGGTCTGAAACCAGATCAACCGTGTCGCCTTCGGCAGCAAGGGCCTTGATCAGGTTCCGCGCCATTTCGCGGTCGCCCGAAGGGGTTGGGCTGTTGGGGGATTTCATCGGTGCATAAAATGCGACCCGTGCCATCACGCGGTTTCCATGCACATGGCGTTTAGTCGCTTCGAGAGCTGGACGATGCCCGGGTCCATCCGAAACTCGGCTATAAGGCGATCATAAGCCGCAAGCGCCATTTGGGCTGCTTGTTGCGGATTGTTGGCCAGTGATTCAATGGCTGCTGCCAGCGCGCTCGGGTCGTCGCTGGACAGGATGCCGTGCGTTCCGGTTTCGATGAATTCCGGGATTGCCGAGACCGGGGTCGAAAGGATCGGCAAACGCTGAGATGCAGCCTCCATCAAAACATTCGGCAGCCCGTCACGGTCGCCATCTGCCGCAATGCGGCTGGGGAGCACAAACAGGTCTGCCTTTCGCATCGCCTCGATCACTTCGGGCTGATCACAGGCGCCTTTCCAGGTGATGTGATCCGCGATACCAGCCACGCGGGCCTGAGCCCGCAAGGCATCGCCCAAACCGCCACCGCCGATATGGGTCCAGTGCCAGTCCAGAGTTTCCGGCAGTAAGGCAAAAGCAGCGATCAGCCGATCGAACCCCTTTTTCTCAACCAGTCGCCCGACAGAGATCATATGGAAGGGACCGTTTGCGGAGCGCAAAGTGCGCGTCGGCGGGTCTGGAAACCGTGACAGGTCAAGACCATGATAGATCAGGTCCATACGATTTGGATCGTCTGCCAGGCCCCGCAAATGCTCGGCCCCAATGGCTGTGCAGGTGGCACCGAATGTGGCGCCATGGGTCGCAGCCTGCAGCTTTTCACGCTTTTCCCATTCCGGTGAGGTCCAGATGTCTTTAGCGTGGGCAGAGAAACTCCATGGCAGTCCACGCATAATGGCCGCATATCGGGCAACCGAGGACGGCGTGTGCATGAAATGCGCATAAAGCCCCAGAACTTCCGGGGGTAGTTCGGCGGCCAGAACACAGGCTTGCCCAAAGCGCCGGATGCGATTTGGTGTTGGGTCGCGACGCAAGTCCTGCCGCCAGATCCGGTAAACCTCGGCATAGCCGGGCAGGGTTTGCGCAATCGCCCGCGCTGCCCACACACGCTGTGGTTCCTGATAAAGGTATTCAGGCAAATAGTGGACTTGTCCGGCGAAGCGGTCGTGCAACGGATGGCGTTTGGTATCTGTCGGGTGCCGCAACGACCAGATGTCGAACTGGTGACCCGCGTCCTGCAAGGCGACAAGTTCCTGCGCAATAAACGTTTCGGACAGTCGCGGCCAGCCTTTGACCACAACTGCCAAATTAGGGGAATCTGAAGTCATCCGGTGGCTCGTTCCTGTTCCCAGGCCAGCAGATCGTCGATGCGATCGGTGACGTAATCCAACCCGTCCAACAAACCGGTCTGGATGGCCTGCGATGGCAAGGATTGTTTGGGCAGGTTTTGGATCGCGGCGATCATCGCCTCGGGGGTCAGGCCGTCACGGTGTTCGTCCAGCATTTTGACCAAGCCCAGCTCTTCCGCGCGAGAGGCGCGAATCCACTGCTCCAGCCGGGGCGTGGTACGTGGGACGATGACGGCGCGTTTGTCGAAGGACAGAACCTCGCAAAAGGTGTTGTAGCCGCCCATGCAAACAACGCCTTCAGCCCCTGCAAACAGCGTTTCGATCTGGGATTCGAACCCAACTGCGGTTACTCGACCGTTCAGTGCCGCAACGCGCGCTTCGAAATCCTCGCGCAATTCGCCGGACAGGAAGGGGCCGTATACCAGAACAGCGCGCGGCGACAAATTTGGGTCTTTCTCGTAAGCGGATAGAACAAGGTTCACCATCGCCTTGCCATCGCCGCCACCACCGGGGGTGATCAGGATATAAGGCTGTTCGGGTGACTCGCCTACAGGGCCAAGATCCCGACGCAGGTATCCCGTCCAATGAATGCGGGATTGTGCGGCAGGGCTCAGCGGTAAGCCCTGGGTGGGGTCATAGATCGACTTTAACCCATAGACCCAGATTTCGTGATAGAACCGTTCGGTCGCTTCAACGGCCTCTTTGCGGGCCCATTCGGCGGCCAACACTTCGGGCTCGTCCAGAACGTCACGCAGCCCAAGCACCAGTTTCGTGCCGCAGTTTCGTTCCAGATAGTTCAACGTCGGCAATAGTTCGCCCCGGAACCCGGTTGGTTCCTTATCGACGATCAGCACATCGGGGTCGAATTGCTGAACCGCCGTCTGTATCAGGCCCGATCGCAGCTCAGTCACTTCGTCGATACCCATTCCAATCGTGCGTGCGGCGTAGGATCCATCGGCGCGTTTGGTCACACCGGGCAGACGCACGTGATCGACGCGGCGCGGAAACGTAAAACGACCCGCCACCGGAGATCCGGTCAGGATAAGCGCTGACGCACTTGGGTCGGCTTGGGTGATCGCAGCAGCCAAAGCCCGCGACCGGCGCAAATGGCCCAGTCCAAACGTGTCGTGGCTGTAAAACAGGATACGCGGCGCGCGGTCCGGTTTTGAGTTGGTGGTGCCAAGGCTCATAGAATTGCCCGTCTTCTTGATCTCGATGCGAAATCCGCGCGTTCGCAAGCGTTATCGTATATTTTTTTGTTGTGCTTGCCAAAGGCAGAAATGCGACCCCGCAAATGTTCCAAGCATTGCGATTTGGCAACATCATATTGAAGAATTAGAGACATATCGCACCAAAGCTTGGAAAGGATCGCAAAAGGACCAAAGAAATCACCAACATATGGGACGCCCGCAACCTTTGCTAACGTCATATTCAATTTCCACTGGATTGGAAACAGGCGCAAATCGCTTGTGCGCCGAGAACACGCCAGAACATGTTCTTGAAACGGGGGCGTGCGAGTGTTTGAACTGCCCGCGACGCTTCTTTATTCTGCACTGCATCGGAAAAACTGGAAACAAGACCCTATGAAACATACCTTTCTGGCCGCGCTCGTATGGGCTTTGTGGTCTTTCGTTCTGGCATTTCCGGTCAGCGTCTCGGCGCAATCATCCTTGATTCCAGGTTACGGTGCCGGAACGGGCAGCACGTCCGAGCCCGCACCTGAAAGCGATCTTGCCGCTGCGATACGCGCCGCCAGCGAGGCGGGCGCAAGTGTGATTGTCATCGACAGCACCGGCCAGGTCGTAACTACAGCAGGCGACGCCGAGGCAAGCCCCACCCAAAACGGCGGTGGGTCGAACAACCCTATGAGCGACGGATCGCAACTGATGAAGGCGCAGGAGCGGTTCTCGAAGTTCCGTGAGTCCATGCAATCACGGCTCGAGGCGCTGCCTTATTCGGTGTTCGAAGTGCAGTATATTCTGCGTCAGACCAGCCCTGACGGGCGTATCCAGACTTATGTCGAGGTCTTGGGCTGGAACATCCTCTTCCTGCTGTTGGGGCGTTGGCTGTCGATCGAGATTTACGGCAAACGCTTTGCTCGGCGTTGGGTTGTGGCCCGGGTCAAAGATGACCCTGTTGGATACCGCGAAAAGATGCCGTTCCTTGTCTTCCGCTTTTTGATGGGGATTGGTGGCACGATCTTTGCCATGCTTATGGCGCTGATTGTTGGGTATCTGTTCTTCGGCGAGGCCGAGGACATCTCGATCCAGTTTACGGTTACAGCCATTTTCACCGCGTTCTTCTTGGCGCGTACTGTATCCGATCTGTGGCGGATGGTTCTGTCTCCCTATCTGAGCCAATACCGCCTGCCGCCGTTTTCCGACAAGAACGCGCGCAGGCTGTACATCTGGGCGTCGGCTTTGGCGACCTACGACATCTCGGTTGTTTTGTTTGCAACATGGGTCGCGGATTTTGGCCTGAATTATAACGTTTATGCTATGGTTTATGGCGGGCTCACGATGCTTGGTGCGTTGGGCAATGTTCTGATGATCTTGTTCAATGCCCGGGCCATTTCGAATGCGATCCGGGGAGGGCGCGCATCAGATCAGGTATCGTTTCTCTTGCGTTTCGTGTCCTTTGGCTGGGCGCCTGCTCTTATCGTTTATGTCGTGTTCAGTTGGTTCCTTTTGGCCGTTGATTTGGCGCTCGAGAATCCGACGCCACTTCCGCTGATTGCAAGCAGTTACCTGATCTTCATGTCCGTCGTCATCGCCTATGGCGCGATGAACTATCTGCTGGAACGGTACTTTGATCGAACCCGCAAGATCGACGAAATAAACGAAGAAGCCGCGGCTGGCGAAGACGACATCGTGCCGTTGGAAACACCTGAGGCCGAGCAAAGAAAGCAATACCTTCTCACCTACGAAGATCTGGCCCGTCGGGTGGCCGGAATTCTGGCCTTTGTGATCGGAGCTTATGCGCTAGTGGTCATCTGGTACCCGGACGCGGACTGGAGCCAGGACCTGCCAGTCGAACGTGCGCTGGATGTGATGGTCATCATCTTCATTGGCTATATCCTGTTCCACTTCTTCCGCATCTGGATAGACAGCAAGATTGCCGAAGAGGTCGATGACGGCACAGAAGCGGAGCTGGGCGATGAAGGCGGCGAGGGTGGGCAAAGCCGTCTGGCAACATTGCTGCCCCTGTTCCGGGGTGCAATTCTGGCTGTCGTCGTCGTCACGATTGTTCTGATTGTTCTGATGGAGTTGGGCATCAATGTCAGCCCGCTGTTTGCTGGCGCTGGTGTAGTAGGTTTGGCAGTTGGTTTTGGGTCGCAAACACTTGTGCGTGATATCTTTTCGGGCGCCTTTTTCCTGTTGGATGATGCGTTCCGCAAAGGCGAATATATCGACATCGGGGATGTAAAGGGCACGGTCGAGAAGATCTCGGTCCGGTCCATGCAACTGCGTCATCACCTAGGTGCGCTGAACACCATTCCCTTTGGTGAGATCAAGGTGCTGACCAACTATTCGCGCGATTGGGTTATCATGAAATTGCCCTTGCGCGTGACCTATGACACAGATGTCGAGAAAGTGCGCAAGCTGATCAAGAAACTAGGCCAACAGCTGTTGACCGATCCTGTGATTGGCGACAATTTCATCCAGCCGCTGAAATCTCAGGGTGTGATCGAGATGCAGGATTCCGCGATGATCATCCGGGTTAAGTTCATGACCAAACCGGGTGACCAGTGGCTGGTACGAAAGAAGGTTTATCAGGAAATTCGCGAACTCTTTGCGCGTGAGGGTATCAAGTTTGCCCACCGCGAGGTCACGGTGAGGCTGGCGGATGGAAAAGAAGCCGAGGATCTGACCCCGAAACAGCGTGAGGCTGTAACTGGTGCAGTTCAGGCCGCAATTGACGAAGAATACCTGGACGATATCGGCCCCGGAGGCGACGACCGCTAGGGCGTGCTCCCGCCATTTTGAGGGACATCTCTGACGAGATCCCGTCAATATGTTGGGCCCAGCCGCGCGTTCCGCGCGGCGGTTGGGTCAATTGGCGTTCAAGGGCCAAATGGGCTGTGATGTGCCCAATTTCGATGCAGGCAAATCCCAGTGCATTGATGCCTCGCCGACTTTAAGCGCAGGTTTGAGCCGATGACCGGGCCCCCAGCCAGATGCTTCGGTTTCCGTGTTGTAGTCTTTGGGTGTCGGATTGATCGGTGCTGCTTCGGTATCGTCCTTGCCAAGGACAGCCAGAAGTTCAGCTGTGCGGGCAAGGGACAGGTTGGCGTGCATGATGGAACTGCCCGATGCGGCCTCTGACAGGGCGGACAGAACAGCGGCCGCCATCAAATACCCTGTTGCGTGATCAAGGGCCTGAACCGGCAGGGGGGTAGGTTTGTCCGCCTGCGCCCAGCCCATTCCGGTATGGGCGATGCCCGCGCTCATCTGCACAAGGCTGTCAAAACCGCGCCGGGTGGACCATGGCCCCTGCCAGCCATAGGCATCCAGAGTGACCTCGATCCGGTTCGGAGCCAATTCGTCACGTTTGGCGCGCGTCAGGCCCAAAACATCCAATGCGCCCGGTCGATACCCGTGCACAAACACATCCGCTTGTGACAGCAGCTCTTGCAGCCGCTTCATGCCATCGTTTGTTTTCAGGTCCAGATAGGCGCAGTGCTTTCCCAGTGAGATGTCAGGGATCACCCCCGGTTCATCCCAATCAGGCGGGTCGATGCGCAGAACCTCGGCGCCGAAACCGGCCAGCGTGCGGGTCGAGACCGGACCGGCCAGAACACGTGTCAGGTCAAGCACGCGTAATCCCGCCAGGGGCCGTTTGGCGGTCGCGTGCGGCCTGTCGCGCAGCTTGACATAACGCGGCCCCTGCCAACCGATCAGCGGATCGCGTGACACGGCGCGGCCTTGCGGATGTTCCAGCCACTCGGCTCGACTGCGCATCGCAGCGGCAACGCCGCCTTCCGCCACGACGGCAGTTTCCAGATCCGCTATGGACCATGACTTAACGGCAGTTGCCACGGCCTCGCGATCAGGCGGAGTACCAAGAACCTTCAGCGCAGCCGCTCGGTGGCGAGTTAAGTTGGTGTGCAACCTGATCCAGCCGTCCGAGGCTTTATAGTCGCCTGCGACCGCATCCCACAGGCTTGGCATGTCCCAACCGTCTGGTTTGAAAGAATAGCCGAACCAAAGGGACGCCAGCCGGTGATCGACCGTGATCTCAGGTTTAACGGAGAGCAGGTTGAGCGCTTGCATCAACCGGGCCATTTCGTGACCTACCGCCGCAAAGCTGGCTGTGGCCAATTCAGAAACGGCAAAAGCGCTGGGCAGCGCGCCTTCACCCGTTTTGCGATAGCTGTCCGCAGCAGGAAGGGTGGCCAGAAGGCTCATTGCTGATAGGGGTCCAGGCTGTCGCGCAGCCCATCACCGAGGAAGTTGAACGCCAGCACGACCACGATGATCGGTAGCATCGGGATGGCCGTCCACGGGTAGATTTCGATCGAGGCGAGGTTCTGTGCATCATTCAGCATGACACCCCAACTGACCGCAGGTGCCCGCAGACCCAACCCAAGGAAACTAAGCGCTGTTTCCCCCAGGATCATGGCCGGTATCGACAAGGTGGCTGATGCGATCAGGTGCGACATGAAGTTGGGTAGCAGGTGTTTGCGGATCACCCGGCCCGAGCTCGCGCCCATCATTTCAGCCGCGCGCACATATTCTTCCTCACGCAGTGACAGGAACTTGGCCCTAACTGAACGCGCAAGGCCAGGCCAGTCGAGTATGCCCAGGATAATCGAAATGATGAAGAAAACCGCCACAGGGCTCCAGTTCGATGGTACGGCGGCGGACAGCGCCAGCCAGAGTGGCAGTTCCGGCAACGAGCGCAGAATTTCGATGACTCGGTTGATCGTCCAGTCGATGCGCCCGCCGAAATAGCCCGCCATCGAGCCGAACAAGATGCCCAGAAAGAACGACACAGAGATACCGATCAGGCCCACCGTCAACGAAAGCTGAGCGCCATAAAGGATACGACTGAAGATGTCGCGCCCCAGTCGGTCAGATCCCCACAGGAACAGGGTGGCGCCTTCGGGGGCGCAGAACAGATGAGTGTCGGACGGTATGAACCCGGCCAAACGGTACTCTGACCCTTCGCAAAAGAACCTGATGGGACGAGGGTCGTCTGTGTCGGGCACAAATTTCCACTGGAATGTCTCAAGATCCGCTTCGGCGACGATCGGATACACATGGGGCCCGATGAACTCACCCTCATGGAACCAATTTACAGATTGCGGCGGGGCATAGAGGTGTTCGCCATTTCGCTCGTTCGGCCCATAGGGTGCGATAAACCCGGCAAAGGGCAACATCAGATAACAAAACAGCAAGAAAATGCCAGAGATCAGGCCAAGCTTGTGAGTGCGGAACTTGCGCCAGACCAGCACCCAATTTGGCGCGTCCAGATCGGCGCGTTCGAGCTGCTGAACAGACGCTTGCGGATCAAATGGCGCGTCATCGACAAAGCGGTCATCGGGACGATCAGTCATGCTTCGCGCCCCTCATAACGGATGCGCGGATCCAGCATCACCAGCAGAATATCCGAGATCATCGTTCCGATCAGCGTGAGCAAAGCGACGAACATCAGGATGAAGGCCGACAGAAACTGATCCTGCGTTTTCAAAGCCGTCAGCAGGGTCGGGCCAATTGTTTGCAGGCCCAGAACGACGGAAACCAGAACTGAGCCTGATACCATTGACGGAAGCAGGTTGCCGATATCGGCCACGAAAGGGTTAAAGGCCACACGCAGTGGGTATTTGGTCAGCATCCGCGACGGGGCCATACCTTTGGCAATCGCAGTTTCGACATAAGGCTTGCCAAGCTCATCCAGCATATTTGCCCGCAGGCGCTGCATCATGGCCGAGGCCCCAGAGGTGCCGATCACGAAGGTTGGCACGATCAAATGAATGAGGATGGATTTCAGCTTGTCCCAACTCATCGGCTCGCCTTCGAACTTGGGATCCATAAGGCCACCAATGGGCAGGTTGAAATACTGGTGTCCGTAGTAGAACAAGATCAGAGCCAAAAGGAAGTTCGGTGTGGCCAGGCCCAAATATCCAACAAAAGCCGAGGTATAGTCGATCCACGTTCGCGACCGCGCCGCGGCGATAACACCAAGGGGCAAAGCTACGGCATAGACAAACAAGATCGCAGCCAGATTGACGACCACAGTCAACCAAAGCGTATCGCCAACAATTTCTGATACGGGACGGTCAAATTCAAAAGACCAGCCATAGTTTCCTTGAATTAGACCGGAAAACCCGTGCGGTCCGGGCCAGAACCCCATCCAGATCAGGTATTGCTCCCAGATGGGACGATCCAAAGCGTATTCCGTGCGCAGAAACTCGGCCTTGGCGACACCGGCAGATTGCCCCGAGGCCTGAAGCTCGGCGATCTGGTTGCTCAGGTAATCACCGGGCGGCAGGTTGATGATTGTGAAAATCAGGACCGAAACTACCAACAAAGTCAGCAGCATCGTAAAGAACCGATAGACCGCATAGCGCAGCATGACCATTTTGCTGCTCCTGCTCAGTCAGCGAAAAAGAACTCATCCGGGCGATGGATGCCGAAATGCGCGCCTGGTTCCCATGCCCACATAGCCTGTTCCGGTACGTTGCGCAGACGATTCGAGACAACCACCGGCTGCGGCGCGCCGTTCAGGATGCCAATTGCATACAGTTGGTCCGCATGAATTTTCAGCATTTCTGTCCAGGCTGCCGTGCGTTCTTCATCGCTTGTGGCGATTTCCCAATCATGGGCCAGTTCCATCAGACGTTCGGCTTCGGGCATGTCAGGGGCTTCTCCAACTTCACCCTTTGTCTGGTAATATTGACCCCATTTGGGCCAAGCGAGGAACACTTGATCAGTGGGTGCCAGATAAGCTGGTGAAGTGTGAGCCTGCGGGATTCCGTCATCCCATCCAAACCAAACTGAAGCCATCGAGTTGCCCGCAAACACCCGGTTGCGCAGAATGTCGCGGTCCAGTGGACGCATCACCAGTTTGACCCCGATCTCGCGCCAGTTGTCGGTGACGATTTGCAGGGCATTCTCGACCTCTTGCCTTTCACCTGCGGTTTCGATGATCAACTCCATCGGGCGGCCATCGGGCAGCAAACGGATGCCGTTTTTATCGCGCTGCGTCAGACCGGCTTCGTCCAGCAGGGCATTGGCCTGATCAATATCGTATTGCGCCCAGGCCTCGGCGTTCTCTTCATTGTAGAACGGCGAAGCGGGCAGCACTGACATCGCTGCGGGGCGCGCCAGTTTGAAATACAGAGCCTGATTGATGGTCTTGCGGTCGATACTCAGCGACAAGGCACGTCGCACACGAACGTCGCGCAACACGTCGCGCCAGACGTCATCCGCAAAGTTAAGGTTCGGATAGATCGCAACCTGGGACGCTACGCCGGTTTTCCACAGCAGCGTTTTGTAGCCGCCTTGGGCCTCACCTTTTTTAAGGATCGACGCGTCCCGGAAGGCCAATCCGCGACCTTGCAGATCGCTTTCACCTGCGTTGGTCTTGGCGGCGACAAGGCCGGGGGCAACAATCTCCATCTCAACCACGTCGATATAGGGCAACTGTACCCCGTTGCTGTCGATACGGTGGTAGTAGGGGTTGCGCACAAAGTTATGCCTGATCTTCTTGCCCGAGCTTGCGTTTAGCCAAGGTTGCAAAGTCGGCAGTTCGTGGTTGTCGAACTTGTAAAGGTTGTCCAGCTTGTTGTGCAACGCGGCCCAGCTTTTGACCCTTGCATCTTCAACAAGAAAGGCCAGCTCCTCGGGATCGGCGTATTTTTCGTGATACTGTTTGAGGAAGGCGGACGGACGGTAAATAAATGGCGGTCGCGCATTGGCAAGCGTTTGCAGGAAGTCCGGGTTTGGATCCTCCCATTCGAAGATCACCGTGGTTTCATCAGGAAATGTAACCGTTGGTGATTTGCCTTCGACGATCAGAAACTCAAGCGGACCTGAAGGGCTGAGCAGTTCGTTATTGGCAACCTCTTCCCACCAATAGCGGAAATCTTCCGAGGTGAAGGGCGAGCCGTCTGACCATTTGTGCCCTTCCCGCAGTTTCAGCGTGAACTTGCGATTGTCTTCGTTCTCGAACGAGGCCAGCAGATCGGGCACAATTTCATAGTCCTGGTTAAACCCAACAAGGCGGGCATAGCCGTAGACGACCATTTGGCGGATATCTTTCGACCGTGTCACCATCGTACGCAGCGTACCGCCTTGGGTTCCGAATTCGCGGCCTTTGGCGGTCAGATCAACAACCAGCGGTTCCTTGGGAAGACGTTCTTCGATCGGCGGAAGGTTGCCTGCTTCTACTTCAGCGCTCCAGAAGGCGCTTTCCTGAGGAGTAGGAAAGGTTTCTGCCGTGGCGGGCAGCATCCCCGTCAGGGCCAGCATTGCGGCCAGGATCAGGGGGCGAGTGGTCTTAAACATGGCAACGTACCTTATGGCCCGGTTCCAATTCCACCAATGAAGGTATCACGGTGTCCGAGAAACGGAAGGCTTCTTCCCAACTGTCCGGTGCGCCGGCGCCCAATGAAACCATTTGCAGGTCAATTGGACGGTTGATGTCGGGTTCGGGTTGAGCGGCAATCAGCGCCTTGGTGTAAGGGTGACGCGGATTGTAGAAAAGCGTTTCGGGCGGTGCCTGTTCGACAATCAGGCCGCGCCGCATAACGGCAACTTCGTCGGCAATCCGGGCGACAACGGCCAGATCGTGCGAGATAAACAGATAGGACAGGTTCAGGCTGTCCTGAAGGTTCTCCAGCAAGGTCAGGATTTGTTCCTGAACCGAGACATCCAGAGCCGATGTGGGTTCGTCACAGACAATCAGTTGCGGGTCCAACATCATGGCACGGGCCACAGAAAGGCGCTGCCGCTGCCCGCCGGAGAAAGCGTGGGGATAGCGTTTCAGCATGTCTTCTGTCAAACCGACACGTTGCAGCATCTCGGCTGCTTTGTCGCGCTGTTCCGCTGCGGTGCCGATCTTGTGGATTTCCAACGGTTCGGTCATCGCGTCCTGAATGCGCATACGCGGACTGAGCGAGCTATAGGGGTCCTGAAAGACCATTTGTGCCTTTCGCTGAAACGCCGTGCGCTGGGCGCGCGTCATGCTGTGCACCGTGATTGGGTCGACGTCAGGTGCAGTGCGGAACAGAACTTCGCCACCAGGGTCGGGCAATTCGGCACCCAATGCGATCCGGGCTGCTGTCGTCTTTCCCGATCCGCTTTCGCCAACAATGGCCAGCGTTTTGCCGCGTGCAAGGTTCAGGTCGACGCCGCGACAGGCATAGATTGCGGTGTCGGCTTGCCACCCCTTGCTGGACCGCATGGTGTAGGTCTTGGACACGTCCTTCATCTGAAGAATCAGATCTTCGTCTGGCATCGGAATACCTACGGCATCCTGATCCGGAATTTCCGGCGCGGCATCGAACAACTGTTTCGTATAAGGATGAGCCGGAGCGGTCAGGATTGGCGCGGCCGGGCCCGACTCCATGATGCGACCCTTGTGCATGACCACGACCTGTTCGGCCATATTGGCGACGACACCCAGGTCATGGGTGACAAGGATCAACGCCATGCCGGTCTCGCGCTGCAATTCCTTGATCAGCCCCAGCACCTGCGCCTGTGTGGTCACATCCAGCGCAGTGGTTGGTTCGTCCGCTATCAGCAGTTCGGGCTTGGATACCATCGCCATTGCGATCATAGCGCGCTGACGCATCCCGCCGGACAATTCAAACGGGTACGAGTCATAAGCGCGCTGGGGGTCGGGGAAACCCACGCGATCAAACTGCCTCAGAACTTCTTTGCGGGCCTCGGCTTCTGAAAGACCACGATGCAGCCACAAGACTTCGCTGACTTGATTGCCGATCTTGTGCAGGGGCGACAGTGAACGCATAGGTTCTTGAAAGATCATCGAAACCCGGTTGCCGCGTATGTTGCGCATCTCGCGTTCCGAGACCGATGTAAGCTCGCACGTACCTTTGGAATCGTTCAGCGTAATTGTGCCGCTGCGGATCTGTGCAGAGCGGGGTAGAATACGCAAAGCGGCCCGACATGTGATTGTTTTGCCCGATCCGGATTCACCCACTAGTGCAAGCGTCTGACCGGCCTCGACGTCGAAGTTCACATCCGTGACCACGGAATTGCCCGTACCAAAGCCAATGCTCAGGTTTCTGACGGACAACAACGCGTTCATGCGGGTTTTCTACCCGTTTGACCAAAAGGTGACATCGGTTAATTCAACTCCCCGTGATTTTTTGCTTAGTGTCGCGCGGTTCCGCCCGACTAGTCAAACCCGTTCTTGGGCTGAAATGTCGCGGAATTGTGAAACTTTGGGCTTCATCGCTACACAAAGTCTTGAGAATTTGTCATCTAGGGCCGCATCGGGCGCATCTATGCTTCCGAATAGTATCAAGGAGATATGTGCTGGTGTCCGAGAATCAAAGCCGCCTGGATCTGTTCATCGACCGCATGGTGTCGCAACGCGCGTGTCTGGATTTTGCGATTGCGCATACGGCGGGCATGAAAGGCCCGGTTTTCGAGTTGGGTTTGGGCAATGGCCGTACCTATCACCATCTTGTGCAGCATATGGATGACCGCCCGGTTTATGTGTTCGAACGCGCGGTGGCTTCTCACCCAGACTCAACCCCACCCGAGGATCGGGTGATTCTGGGGGATGTGCGCGATACGTTGCCTGCATCCGTTGACCGGTTTGGCGCAACAGCGAGCCTTATCCACGCAGACTTGGGCGGGCATAACCGTGAGAAGAACGATAAATTTGCTCGGTTCGTCTCGCCGCTGATTGAACCTTTGCTGGCGCAGGGCGGTCTGATGGTGTCCAGTGATCGCATGTATTTCGACGGGCTGACAGAAATGCCGCTGCCCGAAGGTGCCGTTGAAGGGCGCTGTTTCATTTACCGCCGTTGATCTGAAAGGGGCACCAGCATGATTTTCTACGACTGCTCAACAGCCCCCAACCCCAGGCGAGCCCGCATGTTCATTGCGGAAAAAGGGCTTGAGATCGAGACCCGAGAAGTCTCGATCGCCGAAGGCGCGCAACTGAGCGATAAATTCCGCGCCGTCAATCCGCGCGCCACCGTGCCTGTCCTGGTAACCGATGATGGTACAGTTCTCACCGAGAACATGGGTATTGCCGCTTATCTTGAGGCACGTTTTCCCGAACCGCCTTTGATGGGTCGGACCCCCGATGAAAAAGGTCTGGTTCTGATGTGGAATGCGATCGCCGAACAGCAGGGTGGTTTGCCCATCGCCGAAACGCTGCGCAACAGTCATCCGGCTTTTCGAGACCGCGCTATTCCTGGTCCGTCCAACTATGCCCAAATCCCGGAACTGGCGCAGCGCGGAAAAGACCGTGTGATTCAGTTTTTTGATCTGCTCGAGGCGCGGTTGACCGAAAGCGCATTCATCGCGGGTGACGACTTCACTCTAGCTGACATCTCGACCTTTGTTTTTGTCGATTTCGCGCGTGTGATTAAAACGCGAATCCCTGAAGGCAATACTGCGACGATCGCATGGTTTGAAAGCATCCAGTCGCGTCCTAGCGCCAAGCTTTAGCGACCACCGTTCCAAGGCGCCCATCCCTGCTGGCCTGCACTGTACAGAAATGTCTAGACAGAAATGAACAGTGCCACTAGCGTTTTCCCAGATTTTGTTTTGGGGAGGTTCAGATGAAATCTCAGTATCGCGTTGTTGTCATTGGGGGCGGGGTCGTCGGGGCCTCGGTTCTGTATCATCTGGCCAAGTTTGGCTGGTCGGATGTCGTGATGCTTGAACGGCGGCGGCTTGCGTCGGGCTCTTCGTGGCACGCGGCTGGCGGTATCCACGCGTTGAATGCCGACCCGAATATGGCGTCACTGCAGGCGTATACCATCGACCTGCTCAGTGAAATCGAAAAGGAATCGGGTCAGAATATCGGTTTGCACATGACCGGCGGTCTGACTCTTGCCGGAACGCCCGAACGGTGGGAGTGGTTGCAGGCCAACTACCGAATTTTCCAGTCCATCGGGATTGACGATTGCGAGTTGCTGACCCCGCAAGAGGCCCAGAAACGTTGTCCGATCATGTCCACCGAGGGCGTGCTGGGTGCTATGTGGGCGGATCGTGAAGGGTATATCGACACAACCGGAACAGTGCAGGCTTATGCAACAGCGGCCCGAAAACGCGGTGCTGAGTATTACGAAGAAACCAAAGTCGAGGAACTGATTCAAAGCGATGAAGGTTGGAAGGTTGTGACCGACAAGGGCACGATTACTTGCGAACATGTGGTCAATGCGGCGGGCCTGTGGGCCAAGCAGGTCGGGCGCATGGCTGGCGTCGAATTGCCGGTATCACCGCTTAAGCACCACTATCTGATCACTGACACAGTGCCCGAAGTCGCAGCCGCCGATTTTGAGATGCCGATGACCGTGGACCTGGAAGGATTCACCTATATGCGGCAGGACCAAAAGGGCGTTCTGGTCGGCATTTATGAAGTAGATCACGAGCATTGGGCCATGGACGGCGCGCCGTGGAACTATGGCGAAGAGCTGTTTCAGGAACAGCTTGACCGGATCGAGAACGAATTGACGCTGGGTTTTGAACGTTATCCTTCGATTCAGAATGTCGGCATCAAGACATGGGTGAACGGCGCATTTACCTTTTCGCCCGACGGTAACCCTTTGGTCGGTCCGGTGCCGGGCAAACGTGGCTATTGGTCTGCCTGTGCGGTGATGGCGGGCTTCCTTCAAGGTGGAGGCGTGGGTAAGACCTTGGCCGAATGGATGATCCATGGCGAGCCCGAGGCTGATGCCTGGTCAATGGATGTGGCCCGCTACGGCGACTATGCGCAGAACAAGCGCTATATCCGCGAGACCACGGGTCAGTTCTATTCCCGCCGTTTTGTGATGACCTATCCAAACGAACAACTGCCTGCAGGCCGTCCGCTGAAGATGGCTCCTGCGCATGACGCGATGACCGAGGCTGGCTGCAAATGGGGCGTCAGCTGGGATCTGGAGGTGCCGCTGTATTTCGCACCAAAGGGTTTCGAGGAAACACCAACGCTTAAGCGGTCCAATGCACATGACATCGTGACTGAAGAATGCAAGGCCATCCGTGAAGGCGTGGGCCTGATGGATATCTCGGGCTTTTCTCGGTTTGAAGTGACCGGTCCGAATGCCGAAGCGTGGCTCGACAGGGTGATGGCCTCGAAACTGCCTGCCCCGGGGCGCGCGAAACTGGCCCCGATGCTGGGCAAGGATGGGCGGCTTAAGGGCGATTTGACCGTTTTGAACTGGGGCGACGGCACCTGGTGGATCATGGGCAGCTACTATCTGCGTGCCTGGCACAAGCGCTGGTTTGACGATCATATGATTGACGGTGTCGAACTGCGTGATCTGGGTGAGGAATATTGCGGCTTTGCCGTGGTTGGGCCGAAATCGCAGGCTGTGGTCGAAAAGCTGGCGGAGCAGGATATCTCGGGCTTGAAATTCATGGGCTGCGGCGATTTCGACATCGGCCTTGTTCGTGCTCGCGTGGCGCGCATGTCCGTGACCGGCGAAAAGGGGTACGAGATCAACTGCCGCTATGGCGACCACATCAAACTGCGCCGTATCTTGTTGGAGGCCGGTGCCGAAGAAGGCCTTCGCGAGGTTGGTTTCAACGCCATGGGGTCGACCCGGTTGGAAAAGAGCTTTGGCATTTGGTCAGCGGAGTTCACGCAAGCCTATACACCCGGCATGACTGGCATGGATCGCTGGATCGATTGGGAAAAAGAGTTTGTCGGCAAAGAGGCCGCGCTTGCCGAACGCAATGGCAATGGTCCGGCACAGGTACAGGCGACGTTGGAAATCGATGCTGTGGACGCGGATGCCAGCGGGTACGAGCCGATCTGGGCCAATGGTGAACGCGTTGGTTTCGTAACCTCGGGTGGCTATGGGCATTACACCGGCAAATCGCTAGCGATGGCGCTGATTGACCGCGACAAAGCTGAACCGGGTACTGAACTGTCCGTCCATGTGGTTGGCGTGGAACGGTCGGCACGCGTGGTTGCGCCGTCGCCTTATGACCCGCAAGGCAAAGCGATGCGAGGCTGATCATGACCGCTCAGGACCGAGGACGCAGGCGGCGCGGGCGGGGGGCCGAAGCCGCCCCGCAACCCAGTCGCGATGTGAACTATCGCCAGCTCAAGAACCCTTTCCCGCAAATGGAGGTGTTTCCGGCGGATCAGATCGCCGACATGCATGAGACTGCGTTGCGTACGTTGGAAGAATTGGGCGTAAAATGTCTGCTACCCGAGGCGCGCAAGCTTTTCAAACAAGGTGGTGCGCGCGTGGACGAAGACAGTGAAATGGTCTTCATCGGGCGCGAGATGGTTGGGGCCGCTGTGGCCTCGGCCCCCAAATCTATTGATTGCCGAGCCGGAGCGCGGCGGCGGGATTTCACGCTTGAACTGGGCACTTTGGTCTTTCAACCCGGTGCCGGGGCTCCGAATGCGACCGACCTTGAACGTGGACGTCGCCCCGCGACAGGGCAGGATTATCTGGAGTTTCTGAAGCTCACGCACCATTTCGATGTATTCCAGATGATCTCGCCTCAGGTCGAGCCGCAGGACGTACCAACCCATTTGCGCCACTATTTTACCACGCAAGCGCAGATGGAGCTTACAGACAAGTTCCCGTTCTTTTTCTCGCGCGGCACGCCGCAGGTGATGGATTGCTTTGAGATGCTGTCCACGGCCCGTGGCCTTTCGAGTGATGAATTCCAGGGCAATGCGCATTGTTACACGATCATCAACACCAATAGCCCGCGCACTTTGGATATTCCGATGGCGCAAGGTCTGATCGACTTCGCGCGGCATGGTCAGATGTCGATCATCACGCCGTTTACCCTGATGGGCGCGATGGCTCCGATTACTGTGGCCGGGGCGATCACCTTGTCCCATGCCGAAGCGCTTGCCGCTTTGACCCTGACCCAGCTTGCCAAGCCCGGTGCTCCGGTCTGTTATGGAACGTTTACAAGCAACGTGGATATGAAATCTGGTGCCCCTGCATTCGGGACGCCTTCGCATTTCCAGGCGTCTCTGGCTGCGGGTCAATTGGCGCGGCACCTGGGGTTGCCTTGGCGGTCGGCAGCAGGATCAGCGTCAAACATCAACGATGTGCAGGCCGCGAACGAGAACCAGTTTGGCCTTTGGGGCTGCCTGATGGCCGGGGCAACCGTGATCATCCATTCCGCAGGTTGGCTGGAGGGTGGCCTGACCGTATCCTTCGAAAAACTGGTCTGCGATGCCGAGGTCCTGAACATGGTGGCCGAACTTTGCGCGGGTGCACAGGCAGGCGCGGCAGAGATCGGATATGATACGGCCTTGCGTGAGGTCGAACCCAGTGGACATTTCTTTGCCTCAAGCCAGACGATGGAGCGGTACAATACCGAGTTCTATCAACCGCATCTTCATGACTATGCCAACTTTGGCACCTGGACCGAACGTGGGGCGGTTGATGCGAATAATCGGGCTACTGACGTTTGGAAAGGCATCCTGAGCGACTTCAAAGCACCAAGTACTGACAGTGACCGCTTGGGTGCCATGCACGACTTTATTGCGCGTCGGACTGCCGAGGGCGGCGCGCCGCCGGAGAGTTGAATGAATACAAAACCTGTCCTTCACCGCGATGATCCCAAGGCTGAACCCTTGATCGGCAACGTCAAGGTCACGCGTGACGATTGGTTGAATGTGGCAATGGACGTGCTGATTTCGGACGGGATAGATCAAATTAAGGTTCTGAATCTTGCTGAGCGGATGGCTGTATCGCGCTCATCCTTTTATTGGTACTTCAAATCTCGGCAAGAACTGATGGATGCGCTGCTTGCCCGCTGGCAAGCCACCAATACGGCAGCATTGATCAAGCAGGCGGAGGCCCCGGCTGAGACAATCACAGCAGCTGTCTGCAACGTGCATCGTTGTGTGGTAAACAGCGAGTTGTTCGACACTGCGCTGGACTTTGCCGTACGTGACTGGGCGCGTAAATCCGGCAAGGTGCGGCGTGCGCTGGACCAATCCGACGCGCGTCGCCTTGCGGCACTGCACGCAATGTTTGCCCGCTACGGCTATTCCGAGATCGAGGCCGAAACTCGAGCGCGGGTACTGTATTACATGCAGATTGGCTATGACCTGGCACAAATGAACGAACCAATTGAGATGCGGATCTCGCTATTGGCGCACTACCTCTACACGTTTACCGGCGTTGAGCCAAAGCCAGAAGAAGTTGAAGAATTCAGCGCATATACAATGCGTTATTGGAAAGGAGACTTGAAATGAGTCAACCAGACGCAATCATCATTGGCACGGGTGTGATCGGCGCGGCCATTGCGTTCGAGATGTCGAAGGCGGGGTGGAAAACCCTGTCTTTAGACCGCAATTCTCAGGTTGGTCACGGCTCAACCGCCGGGTCTTGTGCAATAATCCGAATGCATTATTCGACCTTTGACGGAACGGCCTTTGCCTGGGAAGGCTACCATTACTGGCGCGACTGGGCCGACTATTTGGGTCTGCCCGAAGATGCCAATCTGGCCCAGTTCCGGGAAACCGGTTGTCTGGTCATGAAGACCGAGGCGAACGGTATGTTGGAAAAGCACATGCGCAATTCGTCGGATTTGGACTGCCCCTTCGAGGAATGGTCGGCTGAGAAAGTGGTGGAGCGCCTGCCGGTTTATTCGCTGGACAGTTTTGCCCCGGCGCGCCGTATGGATGATCCCGAGTTTGGCCAGTCCAACGGGCGGAAGATGACCGGGGGTGTATATTGGCCGCAAGCGGGGTATGTCACCGACCCGGCCTTGTCTGCGCAGAACCTGATGGATGCCGCGAAGCAGCATGGGGCCGAGATGCGCACCGGCGCTGAAGTTGCTGAAATCCTGACCGAGGGCGGGCGCGTTTCCGGCGTCAAACTGGCCTCGGGCGAGGAAATCCACGCCAAGGTCGTCGTCAACGTTGCGGGGCCGGGTTCGGCGATCATCAACGAGATGGCCGGTGTTCTGGACGACATGACCATCAAAACCCGACCCTTGCGGCAAGAGGTGGTACATGTTCCGGCACCAGAAGGGTTCGACTTTGAAAATGACGGAACCATCGTCTCGGACAGCGACATCGCCTGTTATTGTCGCCCGGAACATGGAAACCATATCCTTGTCGGATCAGAAGACCCGGAATGTGATCCGCATCAGTGGTGCGAGGACGATGTGAACTATAACCGTGAGTTCACTGACCAATGGACCACGCAGGCGATGCGCTATGCGCAACGTGTCCCCAGTCTTGGCATCCCGTCGAAAACGCGGGGCGTTGTTGACCTGTATGATGCGTCCACCGACTGGATTCCGATCTATGACAAATCCAGCCTGCCGGGGTTCTACATGGCCTGCGGTTCCAGCGGGAACCAATACAAAAACGCGCCGATTGCGGGTAAGATGATGACGGCTCTGATCTCGTATTGCGAGGGTGGTGCCGACCATGACGCAGAACCGTTGCAGTTCGAACTGCCCTATATCAAGCGGAGCATCGATGTCGGCTTTTATTCGCGCAAACGTCCGATCAACGAAGAAAGTAGTTTCTCGGTGCTGGGCTAGTCACGGCCTGTAAACGATCTACGTCTTGCGGGGCTGGCAAAGAGGGTGGCCCCGCTATGACCGACCGACAAACCAAAGTTCTGATTCTGGGCAGTGCTCCTTCGGCCTTAGAAGCGAGGGCTTGGTCGCGCCAGCCCTTCACGCATATTGTCGCCATCAACAACGCGTGGCGCATTCGAGAGGACTGGGACTACTTAATCCATCCCGAAGATTTTCCGACTGACAGATGTCCGAAGGACGTTACCAAAGCGCAAAGCATCGTCACTGCGCAAGACTATGTGCCCAAGCAGAACGAATATGGCGGGTTCGTCTACGCGGGCGGCACGATGGCTTTTACAGCCGGGTATTGGGCGCTGGCGGCTCTGAATCCGGATGTATTGGCGTTTTTTGGATGCGACATGATGTATTCGGGTTCTGGCAAGACCCATTTTTACGGAACCGGGGCCGCGGACCCGTTGCGGGACGATGTGACTCTGCGATCGCTCGAAGCTAAATCTGCGCGTCTGGCTCTTTTTGCAGCCAAACAGGGGTGCAGAGCAGTTCGGTTGTCCAACGGGCCCAGCCGATTGGTCTTTTCCTCAACCAGCCGGTCTAATCTGTCCGCGTCACCACTTATTGACACATTAGGAATGGGTCCAGCACGCCAAATAGAACACGATCTGGGCTATTACGTCGACTCAGGTCGGTATTGGGAGGTCGAAGAAAGATTCGATCCCGAAAAGATCGACGCATTGGATCGAATGTGGCTTCGGGCGTACAGAATGGGTGCGTTGAAAGAGGCGGCGTAACCTATTCAGGCTGCTGCAAAGCTAACCCACGCCCAGACCATCGCCACATATGTCAGGTTGTGCATCAACTGATCCAACCCGGCAGCGCGCCAAAAGGCGGCTTGCGAAGGTTCCAGCTGGTTTTTGTCAGAATAGCTGGCTTTGACGAAATCGATGTTGAAGTGGATTATCCATTCAAGCGCTGCGACAATCAGAATAAACGCCAAAGGTGCGCCAAAAACCAAGAACACAATAATAGAACCTGCAACATGTACTGCTGCATGCTGTGCACGTCCCCAATGAAAATACTCACCGCGTCCAGAGAGCATTTTCGGTGTCTGGAGGTAAAAGTCAGCGAACATGTGCTTTACAAGCAATAAGCAAAGCATAACGAACACTGCGCCAAAACTGGCAGCCAAAAGAACCCTCCCGATCTCGTCCTGCTGACCACTCTAGGCAATTAGATGGGCATACGTAAATGAACTAGTTCACATAAGCTTAAGAATTCGCACAATCGGGAAAAAAATTGCCAATTATGTCTGGATGGCATTAGAGTCATGCTGTTGAATTTGCGTGGATAACATCTGAACCGCGTCGTCGGTCAGCAGCAGGGGCAGGTTCCATAGAACGCACGATTTTCCGCTTTATCTGGAAGTACTCCAAACGCGACCAGCTGATCTTGTTGGCTGTGACAGCGACATTGTTCCCGCTGCTTTACCTGACGTTGGAACTGCCTAAGCGCATTATCAATGATGCGATTGGTGCACCCAACCCAGAAGTAACCATCTGGGGCTATACGATGTCGCAGACGAATTTTCTGGTTATTCTATGCTTTGCGTTTTTAGCGGCCGTATTGGGGCATGGCCTGATGAAAATGCGCATCAACACCATGAAAGGTGTGCTGAGCGAGCGGATGCTGCGGCGCTTTCGGTATCAGTTGATCAGCCGTGCGTTGCGATTTCCACAACCCTATTTCGAACGCGTCAGCCAGGGCGAGATGGTGTCGATGATCACCGCCGAAAGCGAGCCGATGGGCGGGTTGATGGGGGATGCGATCAGCCAGCCTGTATTGCAGGCGGGTCAGATGATCACGATCCTTGCCTTTTTGTTCCTGCAAAGCTTTTGGTTCGGCTTGGCCGCGGTGGCACTGATTCCGGTACAAGCCTGGCTGATCCCCAAACTGCAACGCCAAATCAACCTGCTGAACAAAAAGCGTATTCAAGAAGTGCGGGTGCTTGCGGCCCAAATCGGTGAAAACGCTGCAGGGGCTTCGACGCTGCGCGCCAATGGTGGCTGGCGTTATCGCCGGGCGATGATCTCTGATCAGTTGGGGCGGTTGTTCGGCATCCGGTTCGAGATCTACCAGAAGAAGTTTTTTATGAAATTCATAAACAACTTCATCTCTCAATTGACGCCATTCATGTTCTATCTGATCGGCGGTCTGCTGGTGCTGCAAGGCTCGGTCTCGCTGGGGGCGCTGGTTGCAGCGCTTGCGGCCTACAAAGATCTGAGCTCACCTTGGAAAGAGCTTTTGACCTACTACAACCAGACACAGGACATGTCTTTGCGTTGGGACGTGGTGATTGACCGCTTTGCGCCCAGCGGAATGCAGGACGAAGCCTTGTTTGAGGGCGAAGCTGACGCACGCCCCAATCTGAACGATGATATTGTGCTGGATCATGTTTCGGTTCGGGACATGGACGGCAATCAGGTGTTGGACGATCTGAACCTCAGCTTTCCGGGCGGCAAGACGATCGGCATTTCCGCCCCCAGCGAGGAAGACCGCCGTGCCATCGCCGAACTTTTGACGCGTGAAATCTTGCCCAGTGGTGGCAAGGTGCGTATCGGGGATGTGAACCTGGCCGAACTGCATCAGGGCGTTGTGGCCTCACGTATAGGTTATGCTACGTCCCGCCCTGTGATGTTTCAGGGCACTTTGGGCGACAACGTAATGATGCCTATGCGGTTCAGACCGTTGTCAGAGAGCGCAGATGACCCCGATTTTCGCGAAACCCTGCGGGCAGGAAACAGTTCCGACCCGTTCAAGGTGGATTGGCTTGATCCGTCTTTGGCAGGGCTTCCGGACGCGGCGGCCTTGCGCGATTGGTGGTTGCAGCTGATCGACGGGATGGGGTCTGGTGCGGCCCTGTTCCAGCGTGGTGCAGAACAAAGCTTTAACGCCGCTGAGCATTGCGAACTGGCTCAGAAACTGGTCGAGTTGCGTCCAATTGTGCGCAAAGCCGTTCAGGACGCGGGTCTGGAACAACAGGCGTTGATCTTCGACCGCAATCTGTACAACCCCGCCCTGCCTGTTGCCGAGAATCTTCTGTTTGCCACGCCCTGCGTTCCGGTGACACACGCTTTGCTGGTAGAACAGACGGTCTTTCTGGGCCAGCTGCGAGAGTTGGGGCTGGATGAAACGCTGATCGCATTGACCCGCGACGTGATCGAGATGTTGCGCCAGATTTTTGGTTTGGACGGTACGGATCACCCGTTGTTCCGCAAGCTCGGGTTGGATGCAAAGACCTATGAGGCTGCGGTCGAACTGGTTGAGCAGACCCGCAAAGAAGGCTCGGCCGGGTTGGACGATGCACAGTTGGCAAATATGCTGGCTGTGCCGTTTGTTATTTCGGCGGAACAGATCGGCCCAGCTTTCACCGATGAGCTGAAGGACCGGATTCTCGAACTTCGACACAGCCACTCTGAGAAGCTGATGGAACGTCTGAAGGATGTTTTTGTTCCGCTGGACCCGGAGGTATACGCACCCGGTCTGACAGTCATGGAAAACGCGCTTTTTGGTAAAGTCAGTCAGATTGGCGGGGCCCGTTCCGATGAGGCGCGCAAGCTGATTGTCGATGTGTTGGCCGAAAACGGTGCGCGGCCATTGGTGACGGAACTGATTTATGACGTGCCGGTGGCCTTGGGTGGTCAGAACCTGCCCGCGGTGTTTGCAGAGCCACTTGCGTTTACGCGCGCAACGATCAAGAAACCGGACGTCCTGATCTTGGAAAACGCCTTGGCCAGTTACGACATGAAAACGCAGGTGGCCGTCTACAAAAAGCTGCGTGAGTTGCTGCCGGAGACTACTGTCATCTACTTGAACGATCAGTTTGAAAACCCCGATGTATTCGACATGTTCGTTGAAATCAGGCAAGGTCGTGTGGTCTCGGACGGAGGGCCGGTAGACGTGGAGGAAGACAGCGCAGCATCGGCAGATCTGGCGCGGAAATTGCGTGCTCTGGAACAGACCCCGTTGTTCTCTGGTCTGGACCGACGTCAGTTGCGCCTGTTGGCCTTTGGTGCTCGCTGGTTTGACGCCGAGCCCGGGCAAGTGGTTTTCCTAAAAGACGACCAGCCAACCGATGGTGCCTATGTTGTGCTTGAGGGTGAGGCCGGATTGTACCTGCCGCAGGATCAAGGGCCGGATCAGTTGATCACCACCGTTGGACCGGGCGCTTTGGTCGGAGAGCTGGGCCTGATCCGCAAAGAGCCGCGCGCGTTGAGTATGGTGGCAGAAACTCAGCTGTCTTGTCTGCGGATTGGCGAAGAGGAATTCCTTGCCGTCGTCGAGAATGACGCTGCAACCGCCTTCAAGCTGCTTCAGGTGATTGCAGGCTACGTTTCAAGCTAGGGGATCAGGTGTCTTCTGCGCAGAACAGTTTGTAGAGCAGGCCGATCACTTGTTCCGTGTTCCCATCACGCAAGGAATAGTAGACCGTCTTGCCCTCTCTGCGGGTTGAGACAAGCCCTTCTTCACGCAGGCGGGCCAGCATCTGGCTAACAGCGGCTTGACGCAGCTCAAGCAGATTCTCAAGCTGACCCACGGATTTCTCTCCGTCCCCAAGGTGGCACAGGATCATCAGCCGTCCCTCATGGGCCAGTGTTTTAAGGTAGGCAGCCGCGCGGGCGGCATTGTCTTTCATGTCCGGCAGAGTGTCCGTGCTGCGCGCCTGAGGATCGGTTTCTTTGAGTTCCACGTTGTGACCGTTGTTCCGCTTTTTATCGGAACAATATGCCCTAAACACACTGGTGTTGTCACCCCTCGGTTGCCGGTGCGCCGCCTTGAAAAGCGTTGCCGTTGGCGTAATCGCAGGGGTCCTCCTGCATTTGCAAGTGCAGGTCGCGGCCCTCATAGGGATGCGCGCGGGCCAGGGCTTCGTCAACGTCGATCCCAAGGCCAGGCGCTGTTGGCGCGGTTACGAACCCGTCCTCGACCCGAACAGACCCTTTGATCAGTTGGTCATGGAACGGTGTTTCGATGCTTTCCAGCAACAGCAAATTAGGGATCGACGCAGCCAGATGGATATTAGCCGCCCATTCCACCGGCCCTGCATAGAGATGCGGTGCCATCTGAGCGTTGAAGACCTCAGCCATTGCGGCAACTTTCTTCATCTCCCAGATCCCGCCCGCGCGTCCCAACGCCGGTTGCAGGATTTCCGCGGCCCCGGCGCGCAAAACGGCACCGAATTCGGCCTTGGTTGTCATGCGTTCTCCGGTGGCGACGGGTATGCGGACATTGCGGGCGACGCGAGCCATGTCTTCGATCATGTCCGGCGGCGTGGGTTCTTCGAACCAAAGCGGATGATAAGGTTCCAACGCTTGCCCCAGCCGAATGGCCCCGGCGGTGTTGAATTGACCATGCGTGCCGAATAGCAGATCGGCCTTGTCGCCCACGGCTTCGCGGATCGCCTTGCAGAAAGCGACCGACATGGAAATGTCGCTCATGGCGGGCATGTGGCCTCCCCGGATCGTATAAGGGCCTGCCGGGTCGAATTTGACGGCAGTATAGCCACGCTGCACCATTGCAGCAGCCGTTTCGCCGGCCTGTTCAGGAGAAGTCCAGAAATCAGTCAGATTATGCCGGGGCAGGGGATAAAGATACGTATAGGCACGGATTCGGGCGTTCATTTTTCCACCCAGCAAAGCATAGACGGGGCGGTCGCGATCCTTGCCCAGAATATCCCAGCAGGCGATCTCCAACCCTGAAAACGCGCCCATTACGGTCAGGTCTGGTCGCTGGGTGAAGCCGCTGGAATATGCACGGCGGAACATCAGCTCGATGTTTTCGGGGTTTTCACCCTGCATATGCCGTTCGAACACGTCCTGAATGACATGGCGCATCGCCTCTGGCCCGACGGAGGAGGCATAGCATTCGCCCCAGCCGGTGATGCCAGTATCGGTCGTCACCTTAACCAATACCCAATATCGCCCACCCCAACCCGGCGCCGGTGGGGCGGTGACGATAATGTCGAGATCCTGCAGTTTCATCCCAAATCCTCTCGGTGGGTCAGGTCCTGTCGAACAGGATCACATTGCGCTTGGCTGATCCGGTTTTGGTGTCGGCGATGGCTTCGTTGATCTGATCAAGGGACCAACGACCCGAGATCAACTCGTCCAGCTTCAGCCGCCCTTGTTCGTACAGATCCACCATCCACGGAATATCGCGCTGGATCACCACGTCGCCCATCTTCGACCCAACAACGCCCTGACCCAGAGCCGCCAGAACGACGGGCTCATAACTGGCCATGTCACCCGAATGCGGCATTCCGATCATGATCGCCTTGCCACCACGTCCAAGATAGCGCGGTGCCTGATCATAGGCGGGAATCGCACCAACCGTGATCAGAACCGCATCCGCACCACGCCCGCCTAACGCCTTGTAAGCGGCCTTCCACGGCTGGTCCAAACTGGCCAACACGCCGTGGGTTGCGCCGAATTCCTTGGCGATCTCAAGCTTTTCTTCGGTCATATCCACGGCCACGATTCGCCGCGCGCCTGCAATCCGCGCGCCCTGAATGGCGTTCAGACCAACGCCGCCTGCGCCGATCACCACGACATCCCGACCGGGGCGCAAATCAGCTGCGTTCACAGCAGCTCCAACCCCGGTGATGACCCCGCATGAGAGCAGGCTGGCCAGATCCTTGGGCAGAGTTTCTGGAATTTTGACGATCTGACGGTGGCTCACCACAACCTTTTCGGCAAAGGCACCACAGGCCATGGCCTGTTCGAGTGGACCGCCATCACCGGTCTTCAACGGACCTTTGACCGTATCGTATGGTGTTTCGCAGATTGTCGGTTTTCCGCCCGCACAGCTGGGGCACGTTCCACAGGCACGGATCAGCGTTACAACCACAGGGTCGCCGATTTTGAAATCCCCGGCGGCTTCACCAACGGCGCTGATAACGCCTGCGGCTTCGTGGCCATAAACGGCTGGCAGGAACCCACCCCATGCCCCTTCGGCGTAGGATATGTCCGAATGGCAGATGGCCACGGCGTCTAGTGTTACCTCGACTTCGCCCGTGCCGGGGGGCGCAAGTTGAACTTCTTCGATCACCAAGGGTTCGCCAAAAGCTCGGCAGACTGCGGCTTTGATTGTTTGCATGTTGTCACTCTCTCCCGTTGGGTTCACGGTGGCGCGGGAAATGACGTCTCGCAAGGCGGAAACCGCCATTTGGATGTCGTTGTTACGCAACGACAGGGCGGGACCGGCGAAACAACAAGAAACCTGCCTGCATTAGTACCAGCGCTAATAGAAACGGTGCGCCGGGCAGGTAGAGTGGCGTGTCGGGCCGGATGAACTGCGCGAAAATCGAAGTCATAAGCAAAGGCGAGATCACCATCGACAGCGCGTGCAGCGCCGTCAGAACGCCCTGCAATTCGCCTTGCTGCGAATCGGGCGTGGCCTTGGACATCATGGCCTGAAGAGCAGGTGTGATGACCGCCCCGATGGCAGTTATTGGAATGAGAAGCAGCGCGATGAGGCCGTTGGTGAGGAAGGCCAGAAATGCGAAGCTAATGATCTCAAAACCCATTCCGTAGATGATTGTGCCCCTCTCGCCCAGAAACCGGATGGCAGGCCGGATCAATCCGCCCTGCACAATGGCCATGCCTATACCGTAGACACCCAGGGACAGGCCAATCATCTGTGGCGACCATCCGAATCGCTCGGTCGTGAAATAGGACCAGATAGCGGGGTAGACGTAGATGGATACTGAATACAGGAAATACACCCAAAGCAGCGGCCGGATACCGGGCAAAGAAGCGATGGCGTTCAGCGAATTGAGAGGGTTTGCGCGTTTCAGGCTGAAGGCGCGTCGGGTCTTGTCGGTTACGGTCTCGGGCATCACGAAGAAACCGATGCAAAAGGTCAACGCCGCCAAACCGGCAGCGGCCCAAAACGGCGCGCGCGTGCCGTATTCACTGAGCAATCCGCCAATGACGGGCCCAAGGACGAAGCCCATGCCAAAAGCGGCACCCAGCAGGCCAAAGTTTGCAGCCTTATCCTTGGGCTCGGACACATCCGCCATAAACGCCGCAGCGGTGGCATGCGTGGCAGCAGTTATACCGCCTACGATCCGACCGATCAGCAACAGCCAAATGCTGCCCGCAACAGCCATCACGACATAGTCCAGCGCCATAACAAACAGGGACACCAGAAGGACGGTTCTGCGTCCGTACGCGTCTGACAGGTTTCCAAGTATGGGCCCAAAGATAAACTGCATCGCGGCAAAGGCTGTGCTCAGCACGCCGCCCCAGATCGCTGCATTGGCGAGCGAGCCGCCCTGAACCTCGACGATCAGTTCCGGCATGATCGGCATCACCAGACCGATGCCCATGGCGTCGATCATGACAATGCTGAGGATGAAGAAAAACGGCAGACGCATAGGACCCGGCAAGTGATCTGTTCAACGCACCCTAAGCACAGATGATAACCGAGAAAAGCGAGAGTTGATTGCGGGTCGAATTGCCGTTGCGACAGGTCAGGGCAGTTTGTCTGCCAGTTCTGACAGGATTTGCGCAAGCTCGCGCGGGTGCGAGAAGAACGGGGAATGCGAACTGTCGATGGTGCGGCGCATATCTTCGGGGATAAGGGCGCTCATAGTTGCTTGGTATTCGGGTGGTATAGTGTGATCGTCCGTGGTGCGGATATACGCCTTGGGCACATTGTCGAAATTCGCACCGGTCGGAAGGGGCGTTTCTTGTGGACGAATGGCCTGAGGGCAAAGGCGCGCATAGGCGTAAGGCAGGATGTCGTCGGGGCAATCATGGTAGAACAGCTGGGGAATAGCCTCGGCAGATACAGTGTATGACAGCCCGTCGGTGGATTTTTCGACCGCATGGGCGATGGTCTGCCTTGGGCCAAGCCTGCGCATATCTGCCATGGTCAGGCCGTCTTTGGGCACATAGGCGCACAGATAGATCAGCGCGCGCATGGCATCGGGTTGCGCTTCGGCGGCGGCGCTGATCGGGTAGCCGCCCCAGGAATGGCCAACGAGGATTGTATCTGATGTGCTGGCATGCAGCACGGCGTCGCGGCAACTGTCCAGCGTGACCTCGGCTACGGGCGTGGGGTCCGCACCATGGCTGGGCATGTCGATGGCTTTGGCAGAATGCCCCAGAGTTTCAAGCGCGGGTATCAGGTCGCGCCAGCACCATGCACCGTGGCAAGAGCCGTGGACCAACAGGAAAGACGCCATTGCCGTTCTCCTTCAGATATGTCCGATTTCGGTCAGAAAATCAGTCAGGATCTCTGCATATTCCGCTGGCTTTTCAACGCAGGGCAAATGCCCTGCCCGGCGGATCAGCCGGAACCGGGATCCCGGGATCAGATCGACGGTCTCTCGCACCAGATCGGGGGGCGTCGATCCGTCTTCGCTGCCTGCAATGCCCAAGGTCGGGAGGCGCAGCCCACTCGTTGGGGTATAGAAATCGGTGCCTGCAATGGCCGAGCAGCAGCCCAGATACCCTTCAGCCGGTTGGCCCACCATCATGTCGCGCCAAGGCAGGTGGTTTTGTGCGGCGCGGAAATCACGCGAAAACCAACGTTCCATCGTTGCGTCGGCCAATGCTTCGATCCCGTCCTTGCGCACGGCCTTGATCCGATCCTGCCAGACCGAAGGGGTGGCAATTTTGGCGGCAGTGTTTGATAGAACCAGACCACGAATCTGGTCCATGCGTTTGACGGCAAGCCCTTGTGCAATCATCCCGCCAATGGACAGACCAACGAAGACGCAATCGCGGACCTGCAGGTGATCCAGCAATGCCTCTGCATCGCGTATCAATGCGCCCATCGAATACGGCGCAGGCGGCACCGAGGACCGCCCGTGACCACGTTTGTCGTATCGGATGATGCGCAGCTCTGCTGGCAGATGTGGCAGTACAGCGTCCCACAAGTGCAGGTTGGTTCCTAGGGAATTGGCAAAGACTAACGGCGCACCGTCTGTTGGGCCGTCGATGCGGTAATTCAATTTCACGTCGCCCAGATCAGCGATCTTCATGACTGGCTTCCTTGTCGCCATGACCTTTTGGGGTGCAACATGCACATCTTGTGCAGCCCTGTCAGGTCAGGAATTCCAACGCCCTGGAAAATACTGCCGGATCGACATTGCCGCCAGATGCAACAACGATCACGTCATCGCCTTCGATCTGGTCGCCTCGGAACAGGGCCGAGGCCAGAGCCACCGCGCCGCCGGGTTCCAGAACGATCTTGAGGCGCAGAAAGGCCAGGGCCATGGCGCGCAAAGCTTCTTCTTCGGTGACGGATAGGCCCGGACCGCACAGGCGGTTGAGAATCGGAAACGTGATGTCTCCGGGTTGTGGCGTCAGAATGGCGTCGCAGATGTTACCCGAAGCTGCGTTGTTTTTTTCAATCCGTCCTGAGGCCAGCGAGCGTTTGACGTCATCGAACCCCTCTGGCTCACAAGGGCGCGCGCGCAGGTTCGGCGCATGTTTCTCTAGGGCCAGGGCGATGCCCGAGGTCAGGCCGCCCCCGCCGCAACAGACCAGTACGTCTGCCTGAGTGATACCTAAATCCGCGGCCTGACCGGCGATTTCAAGGCCGGTGGTGCCTTGGCCTGCGATAACCAGCGGTTCGTCATAAGGTCGGATCAGGGTCAGTCCGCGCTCCGCCGCGATGGCTTCGCCAATTTCTTCTCGCTTTTCATTCGCACGGTCATAAAGAACAACTTCGGCCCCAAGCGCGCGGGTGTTTTCGATCTTCAACTGTGGGGCGTCCGACGGCATAACGATAACCGAAGAAATGCCGTGCTTTGATGCCGCCATTGCAACGCCTTGTGCGTGGTTGCCCGAGGAATACGCAATCACACCGCGCTGGCGTTCGGCCTCTTTCAGTGCCGAAATGGCCGACCAAGCCCCGCGAAACTTGAAGCTGCCGGTATGTTGCAAACATTCTGGTTTGACCAAAACCCGACGACCGGCAAGCTTGTCGAGAAAGGGCGAAGACAGGATCGGTGTTTTTCGGATGTGTCCGTTTAGCCGTTCTGCTGCGGCCTCGATCATCTCAATTGTGCTCATGCGGCGCTCTTCAATACCTTTTGTATGAGATCCAAGGATTGGGGTTCGTTCAGAAACGGAACATGCCCACGATCAGGAACTTCGGTTGAGATTAGGCCCGGATGGCGGTCGTGCATTTCGGCAACTGTGTCGGCACTCAGAACGTCGGAATTTGCCCCCCGTATTACACCTGTCGGAATCTCGCGCAGGGCTTCAAAGAACATCCACAGATCAGGTGTGGCGCCGCTTGCAGCCTGTTCGATCAGCGCCTTGCGTAGTGCGGGATCGTAGCGTAGCGCCAACCCATCGTCGCGTTTTTCGTACTGAATTTCGGCCTGCATGCGCCAGGTTTCCAGGGAAACGCCGGGGAATTGAGGTTCCATTACCTTTTGCAGAGTCAAAGCGGCCTCATCATAGGTTTGCGCAGTCGGCTGTGCCCCCACATAGGCCATGATCTTGGCGATACCAGACGTTTCAACGACAGGTCCAACATCATTCAGGATCACCCCGGCTAGCCGCTCGGGATGGCTTGCGGCCAGGGCCATGGCGATCAGACCGCCCCGCGAGGTGCCCAGAACAAAAGTCTTCTCGATCCCCAGTACATCCAGCAGTTCGATCGCGTCATGCGATTCACGAAAGATGTTGTAGTTCATGAAGTCGGGATCATAGTCCGAACGACCACGCCCCCTGTAATCCATTGCGATCATGCGCAAGTCAGCCGCATGGGGCGCAAAAAACGAAAAGTCGCGGCTATTTCGGGTCAGGCCAGCCAAACACAAAAGCGGCGTGCCCGTGCCGGTGTCTTCGAAATAGATGCGCATGCCGTCAGTGGTTGTGAAGTCTGACATCAAAGCCCCGCCAGTTTTGGGATCGAAGTCAAATCGGACAGCACATGCGCAGGTGTCCACGGCAGGCGGTCCATCGGTTCGCCAGCCCGATTGACCCAGGCGGTGACAAAGCCGTACCCGCTGGCGCCGGCGGCGTCCCAACCGTTTGAACTGACGAACAACACCTCATCAGGCGCGCAGTTGAACCGTTCCGGTACCAGATCGTAGACCCGGGCATGAGGTTTGAAAACACCAACGCTTTCTACCGACAGAACATCGTCCAGCACATCGCCGATTCCGGCAGATTGCACCGCGCCATTCAGCATTGGCGGCGATCCGTTTGACAGGATTGCCGTTTGCATCCCGCCCTCCTTGAGGGCCTTCAACATGTCGGGCACTTCGGGATAGGCCTGTAACTCCCAATACAAATCAAGCAGGCGTTGGCGCAGCCTTGGGTCGCCTTGCAGGTCAGTGGCGTCTAACGCCCAATCCAACCCGTCCTGTGTCACGTCCCAGAAATCGGCATGTGCATTGGCTACGGCGCGCAGCCATGTGTACTGCAATTGCTTGAGACGCCAATGACCCGCAACCGTGGGCCATTTGTCTTTGAGGGCCTCAAATCCCGGTTCGTCCGCAGCTTGGCGGGCTGCTGCTGCAACGTCAAAAAGTGTTCCGTAAGCGTCGAAGACACAGGTGGTGATCGGCATATGATCCTCCTCTGATCGCGCGCAGGTTGGCACAACAATGAGGGGGGTGAAAGAGCCAAGGGTTTACAAGATCGTATCAGGCCCTAGGGTTGGCCGCTCAATCCTGTAAAACGGCCGGAGGCCACGATGACCGAAATCAAAAAAGGCGACACGGTTCGCATCCACTACACCGGGACGCTGCTGGACGGCCAAACCTTTGACAGCTCAGAGGGGCGCGATCCGTTGGAGTTTGTGGTCGGATCTGGCCAGATAATTCCCGGCTTGGACAGCGCCATGCCCGGCCTGTCCTTAGGGGACAAAAAACGGGTCGAGATTGCTTGCGTGGATGCCTATGGCCCCATTAATCCGGCGATGCGTCAGGAAATTCCGCGCGAAGGCATTCCCGATGACATCCCGCTTGAGCCCGGAACGCAGTTGCAAATGCAGGCTCCGGATGGCCAGGCCGTGCCGGTGACAGTGGTGGGCGCAGACGAGGCGACCGTGACGTTGGACGCTAACCATCCATTGGCGGGTCAGGATCTGGTTTTTGAAATTGAGGTCGTCTCGATCAACTGATGTTCAGTTCGGGCTGGTTTCCCGGCCCGGGATTTACCCGATCAACGTTTCGATCGCCGTACGGACTTGCGGTTGAGTAAAGAAGATAAACGCCAACAGCATACATGTCAGCGTCAACAAAAGGACTCGGGCCCTTTGGCTGAGGAAACCGGGCTTTCTTCGACCGGCTGTTGTGCGCGCATTGTTCGCAATGATTTGATCTAGCTTGCTCATATCAGTTTCCTGCCGCCCAAAGATGGTGAAAACTTGGCGGCGGCAGGGAAAGATATAGTCACATAAAGTCAGGCTGCGGCATGCCCAGAACGTGGAAGCCACCATCAACGCGGATAATCTCGCCCGAGGTGCAGGACCCTGCATCCGAAGTCAGGTAGACAGCGGTTCCACCCACAGCCTCAAGCGTTGCATTTGCCCGCATCGGAGCGTTTTGGTCGCAGAACTTGTAGGTCTTGCGCGCGCCGCCGATGGCCGCACCGGCGAGGGTTTTCATCGGCCCAGGTGAAATCGCGTTCACGCGAATGCCGTCTGGCCCAAGGTCATTGGCCAGATAGCGGGTTGCTGATTCCAGAGCCGCCTTGGCTACACCCATGACGTTGTAATTCGGAACAACACGGTTTGATCCCTGATAGGTCAGGGTCAAAAGTGAACCGCCATTGTCCTTCATCAGCGGGTAGGCGCGCCGCGCCACTTCGATGAAGGAATAGGCCGACACATCCATTGAGTGTTTGAAATTTGCCCGCGTGGTGTTCAGGAAACGGCCCGTCAGTTCGGATTTGTCCGAATAGGCGATGGCGTGGACGACAAAGTCGATGGTTGGCCAGCGCTGGGCCAGTTCATCAAATGCGCGGTCCAGCGATTCGTCATCGGTAACATCCGCATCGACCATAAAATCGCTGCCGAGGCTTTGGGCTAAGGGCTCCAGCCGCTTGCCGAACGCTTCGCCCTGGTAGGTGAATGCCAGTTCGGCACCAGCCTCGTGCATGGCTTTGGCAATGCCCCACGCGATTGAGCGGTCATTGGCCACGCCCATGATCAGGCCGCGTTTACCTTTTAGAAGATCCGACATCACTTTCACCCATTATACTTTGACAGAATCATGGACCCGTTGGTGCCGCCAAAGCCGAAGCTGTTGGTCATGACACTGTCCAATCCTGCGTTTTCAACCACTTCGGTCGCAATTTCACCGGGCAGGATGCCCTCGGCAAGCGTGTCGACGTTGATCGACGGCGTTATGAAATCATTGTCCAGCATCAGCAGGCAGAAGATCGCTTCAAGAGCGCCTGCTGCACCTTGGGCGTGCCCGGTCATCGACTTGGTCGACGAAATCGGTGGCACGTTGCCTTCGCCAAAGATACGGCGCACGGCCTCAACCTCACCCACATCACCAACTGGGGTCGAGGTGCCATGGGCGTTGATGTAGTCCACTTTGCGGCCCTCGGGAAGGGTGCCCAGAGCCAGTCGCATGGCGCGTTCGCCGCCTTCGCCGGACGGAGCCACCATGTCATGGCCATCCGAAGTGGCCGCGTATCCGGTGACTTCGGCATAGATCTTTGCGCCGCGTGCCAGTGCATGCTCCAGCTCTTCCAGAACAACGATGCCGCCGCCGCCGGAAATCACGAAACCGTCGCGGTTTTCGTCAAACGCGCGCGAGGCTTTCTCGGGCGTGTCATTGTATTTCGAGGACATTGCGCCCATGGCGTCGAACAGGCAGGAGAGCGTCCAGTCCAGTTCCTCGCCGCCGCCTGCAAACATCACGTCTTGTTTGCCAAGCATGATTTGTTCTGCAGCGTTGCCGATGCAATGCAGCGAGGTCGAGCAGGCGGATGTGATCGAGTAGTTGATGCCCTTGATCTTGAACGCCGTTGCCAAGTTTGCTGATATTGTCGAGCACATGCATTTCGGCACGGCAAACGGCCCGATCCTCTTGGTCGCGCCGTTTTTCAGAACCGTCTGATGTGCCGTCAGCATGGCGCTGGTGGATGGCCCGCCAGAGCCCGCCACCAGACCGGTGCGTGGGTTCACCACCTGATCTTCACCCAGGCCGGAATCAGCAATCGCCTGGCTCATGGCGATATGGGCATAGGCCGCGCCGGGGCCCATAAAGCGCAGGGTGCGTTTGTCTACATGCTCGGCCACGTCGATTTTGAGCGTCCCGGCGATCTGGCTGCGAAAACCATGTTCGACCATCTGCTCGTTGGCCTCGATCCCGGATTTGCCTGATTTAAGCGAGGCCAGAACCTCTTCGGCATTGTTCCCGATGGAGGAGACAACCCCCAGACCGGTGACGACGACGCGACGCATAAGCGTACTCCTGTATTTCGTTTTCTGTGACGTGTCCGAGAGCTGGGGTCAGCTTTCCGACAGTGCAACCTTCATGTCTTTAACCTGATAAATCACTTCGCCATCGGCTTCGACCCGGCCATCCGCCACACCCATGGTCAGACGGCGGGTCTGAACGGCTTTGGTGAAGTCGACGTAATATGTCAGCATTTTGCGGTCGGGGCGGACCATTCCGGTCAATTTAACTTCGCCTACGCCCAGCGCATACCCACGTCCTTGCCAGCCGCGCCACCCCAGATTGAAACCGGTGAGCTGCCACAGGCCGTCCAGACCCAGACAGCCCGGCATGATCGGGTTGCCGGGGAAGTGACAGTCAAAGAACCAAAGATCCGGCGTAATATCAAACTCGGCCACCACATGGCCTTTGCCATGCGCGCCACCATCGCCCGAGATGTCGGTGATCCGATCCATCATCAGCATCGGCGGGGCGGGTAATTGTGCGTTGCCGGGGCCGAATAATTCGCCGCGGGCGCATTTCAGCAGATCATCTTTGTCAAAACTGCTAGGGAACTGGGCCATTCTGCCGCCTTTCCTGCCGAGGGTCTGTCTTTATATCTGGCCTCGTCTATCACCCGTTTGCAAGGTCCTGCAAGAGTGGTGCGCCACATCATATTGTGCGTATACCCATCTTTGCGAATGAATTTCATTTGAAATTCCCAACTATGCGCCCCTATATATAAAAGCAGCAACTATGGGTATCGGACAGATGACACCTCAGAGCCAGGAAATAGCAACGGGTTGGCTGGTGAATGCCGGCTTGCGGCCGACGCGTCAGCGTGTGGCGCTTGCTGAGCTTTTGGTGGGCGATGGCCGTCATCGCCATGTGACTGCAGAAAGCCTGTTTGAATCCGCTAAAGCAAACGGTGATGCCGTTTCCCTTGCAACGGTCTACAACACCCTTCGTGCCTTTTGCGATGCAGGTGTTCTGCAGGAAATTACCGTGGATGGATCGAAAAGCTATTTCGACACCAATACCTACGATCACCCCCATTTTTTTTGGGAAGACGAGGCCCGTCTGAGTGATGCGCCCTCGGATCAGCTGGTGATTCATCGCTTGCCCGAGGCGCCCGAAGGGGTCGAGATCGCGTCAGTCGACGTAGTGATCCGACTGCGCAAGAAATAGGGCTTCAATCCTGCTTCAAACGATTTGTTAGAACGTGTTCGGCCTGATCAATAACCGGGTCGGCGGGTCCTGTGCCGTGGCGCGCCAATACAACAGACTCTGCGGCATCCGGGTCGGTGATTGGAATACCGATTAGATGCCGGTTGTCATAGCTGACAGGACTAGGCGGGCTGGCATAGCTGATTCCGATTCCTTCTCCATGAGCAGCAAGGCTGCGCTGAATTTCAAGTGACGCTGCACGGTGCGCGACTGTTGGGCGCAGACCTTTGCGACGAAACAGGCCGAGGATATGTTGCGCCGAAAGCCCTTCGGTTGACAAGATCAAGGGGTGGGGCGCGACGTCTGCCAGGGTAACACCATTCGTTGATGCCAACGGATAGTCCGGGGACATCAAAGCTTTTGGTCTGCTGTCAAATAGTTTTGCACGGGCGAACCCGGCATCCATGGTCAGATCATATGTGACCGAAATGTCGATCTGTCCGGCGATCATGCCATTCAACAACCCTTGGAAGGACGCGGCGACATAGCTGATCGCGAGATTTGGAAAAGCAACGCGCAATTGATGCAGGGCTGGGGCCAGCAGAAACGGGGCGAGATCCGTGAAACACCCCAACCGCAATTGAGTCATCCCCGGTGTGGGGGTTTCAGACGTTTCGATTCGGGCTGCGTCATTCAACAATGCCTCGGCCTGTTCGATAAACCTGCGCCCCTGTGGGGTCAGAGCCATGGCTGCACCCCGGCGGCGGGAGAACAGCGGATGGCCAATATGTTCTTCAACACGTGTCAGCGCAGTAGACAGGGCGGGTTGCGACACATTCAGGTGCTGCGCCGCCGCCGAGAGGCTGCCATGGCGCCCGATAGCGCAGACGTATTCGTATTGGCGAAGTGAAATATATAACATGAAGTTATTTATAACTTCGAAAGATATGATTTGAACAGAATGCATGTTCGGATCAAAACCGGGACATAGCCAAAGGAGACCCGGATGCCTCACCCACTTGTTTCTCAAGCGATGATCGATACCTATCAGCAAGATGGCGTTGTCCTGATCAAGGGATTGTTCGCTGATTATGTCGATCAACTGCGCGACGGCGTGGCGGCAAATATGGCTGAGCCCGGCCCTTATGCGTCTGAAAACAAGAAGTCCGGCGAAACAGGGCGTTTCTTTGATGATTATTGCAATTGGACCCGGATTCCCCAGTTCCGTGAGGTCATCGAAAAGTCGCCCGCCGCCGAGGTCGCAGCTGATCTGATGCAATCGCAAAGCGTTCAGATGTTCCACGATCACGTGCTGGTCAAAGAGCCAGGCACATCGATGGCCACCCCCTGGCATCAGGACGGGCCGTATTACTTCGTCGAAGGTCAGCAAACCATCAGCTTCTGGTCTCCACTGGACACGGTGCGGCAGGCAACGCTGCGCTGTGTCGCCGGATCGCATCAATGGGAGAAAGAAGTTCTACCGACCCGTTGGGTGTCAGAGGAGGGGTTCTTCCCGGATGAAGGCCAGTACATTCCCGTCCCGGACCCAGATGCCGAAGGCATGAGGGTTGTTGAATTCGAAATGGAGCCTGGTGATGCCGTGGCGTTCAACTATCGCACGTTGCACGGCGCGCGAGGCAACCAGTCGGACAGCCGTCGCCGTGCATTCTCGCTGCGCCTAGTCGGGGATGACGCGCGTTACGTTGAACGCCCGGGCCGGACCTCGCCCCCGTTCCCCGGTCACGACATGACGCCGGGTCAGCGCCTGCGCGAGGATTGGTTCCCTATGCTGTTGCAACGCTGAAGAGCCTCAGAACCACTGACCTGATTCGATCAAACCCAAATCCAGGAGCTGGCGGGACTGCCATTTAAACGGCACCGAGTTTCGCCAGCGAAAACTGGGAATATCGAATGTGGAGCCTGCATTTTTCTTCAAGGCTTTTGCCGCCCGAAAAGAGCATATGGCCGCAGTCATGTTGTGATGCCAGGGGCAGGAATAGGTGTTGTATTCCGGTTCATTGAACGTGTGGTCAGGCTGTAGCACCAAACCTTTTTTCGATTTGAACAGGGCAATCCGATCGATACGGCGGCGCTCGTATGGAATGTACTCTTCAAAGCGCCAGCGCAAACCGCCCGAGATATCCACCTGGCGATCCAACGGTTGGCCGCTTGGGTCGTGGCGGGTATGGGCATAATAGCCCGTGCTGTCGAACAGTGCCTGATCGGGAGCGACTCCGTTGGGAAAAGCGCTCAGATCATCAGCATAAAGGTCGATGACATAGCTGAGCATGGCATGGCGCCGTTCTTCGCTGTGAAAGACCAGCATTTCGCCGACGCTACGTGTTTCGCAGAAGGGAAAGAATAAGTATTCGGCGTTGTAACAGTAATACATCCAAAGGCCGGGCGCGGCCTGTATAATCCTGTTTATGGTGTCAAACACCACGGTACGGGGCGTGCATTTCAGCGTGATCCGATGCACGTGATCGGCCAGTTCCGGGTCGAGAGCGAGGTTCTGAGGCATAAACACAAGCACTGACTTGAACCCCAACCTCAGGTGATGCCGCACGGTGCTGTCCAGCTCGACTTCGTCTTCGGCAAAAATCAATGCGATGGGCCCTATGGCCAATGCAGTCTGACCCGATTTCAGAAAATGGTCCGGGGATTCGTACTTCATCGCGTGTTTTCGGTTTTGCCTTGCTGGAAAGTCCCGCCAAATTCGGGTAATTGCGCCCGCATTGCAAGCGGCGTTCGAAGCATATAGATGACGCCGGTCCCGCGAATGCAAAGGCCCGATCCATGTCTGAACCGAAGAAGCTGTTTATCAAGACCTATGGCTGTCAGATGAATGTCTATGACAGCGAACGCATGTCCGAGGCTTTGGGCGGGCAGGGCTATGTTGAAACCAAAACGCCCGATGATGCGGACATGATCCTGCTGAATACCTGCCACATTCGCGAAAAGGCCGCGGAAAAGGTGTATTCCGAACTGGGTCGGTTCAAGGGTCTGAAGGCCGAGAAGCCGGATCTGAAAATCGGCGTTGCGGGTTGTGTCGCGCAGGCCGAGGGTGAAGAGATCTTGCGCCGCCAGCCTCTGGTCGATCTGGTCGTTGGCCCGCAAAGCTATCATCGCTTGCCAGAGATGGAGGCCAAGACACGCGCCGGCGAAAAGGCGCTGGATACGGATTTTCCCGAAGAGGACAAGTTCGAGAAGCTAAAGAACCGCCCCAAGGCCAAGCGAGGCCCGACGGCGTTTCTGACTGTTCAGGAAGGCTGTGACAAGTTCTGCGCCTTCTGCGTCGTGCCCTATACACGTGGTGCTGAGGTCAGCCGCCCGGCTGATCGCATTATTCGCGAAGCGCATGATCTGGTCGAGCGCGGCGTGCGCGAGATCACTCTGCTGGGGCAGAATGTGAATGCCTATCACGGCGCGGGCCCGAACGGGGACATGACTTTGGCCGGTCTGATCTGGGAGTTGAACAAGGTCGACGGGTTAGAGAGGATTCGCTTTACTACCTCACACCCCAACGACATGGCCGATGATCTGATCGAGGCACATGGCACCTGCGACAAGCTGATGCCTTACCTGCACTTGCCGGTGCAGTCGGGCTCGGACCGCATTCTCAAGCGGATGAATCGCAGCCATACAGCCGAAAGCTATCTGCGTCTGATCGAAAGAATTCGCGCGGCGCGCCCGGATATTGTGATGTCCGGCGACTTTATCGTCGGTTTCCCCGAAGAGACGGAAGAGGACTTCCAGGCGACTATGGATTTGGTCGAAGCGGTCAAATACGGCTACGCATATTCGTTCAAATACTCGACCCGCCCCGGAACGCCAGCGGCCGAACGGTCGCAAGTGGACCCCGCGGCGGCGGATGAACGGTTGCAAAGGCTTCAAGCACTGATCACTCGGCATCAGCGGGAAATTCAGGATGCCATGGTGGGCCGTACTGTGCGTGTTCTGTTCGAAAAGCCGGGCCGCCTGCCCGGACAGATGGTCGGAAAATCCGAGTATCTTCATTCGGTTCACGTAAAAGGTCCCGAGATCGCGATTGGAGATTTGAAAGAAGTTCGGATCACCAAGTCGGGTGCAAATTCACTGGCAGGTGAGTTGCTGTAGATCGTCAAATATCCACCAACCAGCCACCATAATTGGTGTTTGTTTCCAAAATTTACCCTTGATTTATCGCTGGGAACTATGTTCGGAGAAGGGCCAAGTTTTTCCGGGCGTGAAGTTTTGCGTGCAAAAAACGGTTTTAGGCCAATCTTGCGGCCGGAGTTATGGAGGCACGAGTGACGACCCTTACGAACTTCAGGATTTCAAAACTTGGCAGAACATTGCCTGCGGCATCGGTTGCCACTCTTCTTGCCAGTGCGACAATAGCAGGTGATCTGAAGGAAACTGTGACGGAACCCGAAGTGATCAGCCCGTCCAGATTCGGCAGCGACGTCAGCGCATTCTATCTGGGTTTGGCCGGTGGGTATGGCGCGGGTGGCGATGATCGTTTCGGCCTCAGGACACCCGCCGGATTGTTCGATATCGGCGAACAGGATTTGTCCGGCTCTTACGGAGAGATTCGTGGAGGCTGGCGCGGCATCCTGCCCGCCAGAGGTGGCCGTGATTACGTATATGGCTTTGAAATCGGGTATCAGCTCGGATCCTTCGATGACAGTGTCGGTGCCCGGATTGGAGGTTTCGATGTTCAGGGTGGGACCGAGGTGTCAGATGTGCTGGCGATCCGGTTTAGAAATGGTCTGACCAACCGCAGCGGACGAATCCTGTACTTTGTCAGCATCGGCTATTTGTGGGGTGACGTTGACACGACCAACAGCATCACATCAGGCAGTTCGACGCAGAATTTCGCGGTTACTGATCGGCGGAACGGATACTCGGCCAGCATCGGGGCCGAACATAAACTGAGCGACAGCTGGTCGATTACCGGTGAATACGAATACGTCCAATTCGACTCGAAAACCATTGCGTTCAGCTCGGGGTTTTCCACTAAGTCGACACCTAAATATGGCGGCCTGAGATTTGGGCTGAACTACACCTTTTGATGTAGACCCGAACGGCATATTTCGGCTGTTTTGTCATCCAAGCACTAATTTTTGAAACTGTGGCTTGCGCCCACCGAGTTTTGTTGTCTACGCTCAGGGTGAACAGCCAAGACAGGAGAACGGATTGGCCATCGGTGCCCTGACCCCACCGCAAGATGAAATGCCCCAGCGCGAGGCGTTTGTAGAATTTCCCGACAACCGATTGTTGATTGACCTGTGTGGTGAATATGACCGCAATCTGACGGATATTGAAAGCAAGCTTTCCGTCCAGATTGTACGTCGTGGCAATCAGCTTGTTGTCATGGGGGATGAAGATGCTCAGAAACACGCCGTGGAGGTTCTGCAGTCGCTCTATACTCGCCTGGAAGGTGGGCGCGAGGTAGAGGCTGCGGATGTAGATCGCGAGCTCCGCATGGGGGCCTCGGAACAAGGCACTGGCTCCCGCGACGGCGATCAGCTTGAAATGTTCAAGGGCGGATCGGTCGAGATCAAGACCCGCAAGAAACTGGTTGAACCGCGCACGGATGCCCAAAAGGCCTATGTTCAGTCGCTCTTCCAGAACGAGTTGGCCTTTGGCATTGGTCCTGCGGGAACGGGGAAAACGTATCTGGCGGTGGCTGTGGGTGTTTCGATGTTCATCGGCGGCCACGTGGATCGAATCATCCTGAGCCGCCCAGCGGTCGAAGCGGGTGAAAAGCTGGGCTACTTGCCCGGTGACATGAAGGACAAGGTCGATCCGTATATGCAGCCGCTCTATGATGCGCTGAACGACTTCTTGCCGGGCAAGCAACTGGCCAAGCTGATTGAGGAAAAACGAATCGAAATCGCTCCGCTGGCATTCATGCGCGGTCGAACGCTGGCGAACGCCTTTGTGGTTCTGGACGAGGCGCAGAATGCGACGACCATGCAGATGAAGATGTTCCTGACCCGTTTGGGTGAGGGTAGTCGTATGGTGATTACCGGCGACAGGTCGCAAGTTGATCTGCCGCGCGGGGTGCAGTCAGGCTTGGCGGATGCTGAAAGGTTGTTGAAAACGATACCAAATATCAGCTTCAACTACTTCACCTCAAAAGACGTCGTTCGTCACCCGCTTGTCGCCGCCATCATCGAAGCGTATGAGGCCGATGCGGGCCGCGATACCAGTTGAGTGCAAGGCCCTTTGCAAGGGCTGATGTGCGGTAAGATGAAGCTGGAACTCACTGTCGAAGACAATCGGTGGCAAGGTCTTGAGGCTTTGTCGCATAAGGCGATTTCTGCTGTTTTGACGTTTGTCGAGCTGGACTCTGAGGTCTGTGAAGTTAGCGTTCTGGGCTGCGACGATGCGCGGATCGCAGACCTGAATACAGAGTTTCGCGGCAAGCCAAGTGCCACCAATGTTCTGAGTTGGCCAGCCGAGGATCTGGCCCCGGAAGAGCCGGGTCAGGAGCCGGTTTCACCGGAGCCGGACTTTACAGGTGAAATCCCCTTAGGTGATATCGCGATTTCTTTCGACACCTGCGCGCGTGAGGCGGCGGAGGCTGGGAAGGCGATGGACGATCACGTGATCCATTTGCTTGTTCACGGAACGTTGCATTTACTGGGGTATGATCACATTCGTGATCCTGATGCCACCCTGATGGAAGGGATTGAGGTCGAGATACTTGGCAAATTAGGTATCGATGACCCATATAAGGTATGAAGGGGTCAGATGACCCGATCAGTTGGAACAGGATAATGGGCGAGACAGACGGCAGTTCTAGGGCGGCGCACAGCGCGCAACCACAGGACAGCAGCAATGCGACCGAAGAGAAAAGCGGTTTCTTTTCAAGGATCATAGATGCGTTTTCGGGTGATGAGTCCCAACCGCAACCGGTGTTGAACGGGCAGGATGCAACGGTACCCCAATCCCGAGGGATGATTAACCTGCGTCGGATGCGCGTGGAAGATGTCGCCATTCCTACGGCAGAAATCATTTCCGTCCCTTCGACGATCTCCAAGGACGAGCTGGCGGATGTCTTTCGCGAAAGCGGGCTTTCCAGAATCCCGGTCTATGAAGGTACCCTGGATACGCCGCTGGGGTTCGTCCACCTCAAAGACTTTGCCTTGACTCATGGGTTCAATGGCGGAGGTAGCAACTTTGATCTCGTTTCGATGCTGCGCACGCTGCTTTTCGTGCCGCCTTCAATGCCGATCGGCGTCCTGCTGACCAAAATGCAGACGGAGCGACGCCATATGGCGTTGGTGATCGATGAGTACGGTGGCGTTGATGGCCTGTTGACCATCGAGGACCTGATCGAGCAGGTCGTAGGTGAAATCGCAGACGAACATGATGCAGATGAAGATCAGCTTTGGGTGCAAGAGAAGCCCGGTTGTTATGTCGTTCAGGCCCGTGTCCCTCTTGAGGATTTCGAGGCCGAGATTGGCCGCTCGTTGACCAGCCATGAAGACGTGGATGAAGAAGAAATCGATACTCTGGGCGGCTTGGTGTTCATGCTGTCGGGCCGTGTGCCCGCACGGGGAGAGGTTGTGATCCACCCTGAAGGACCGGAATTTGAAGTCATCGACGCCGATCCGCGACGTATAAAAAGGCTTCGCGTCATGCTGCCGGATATCGCTGCATGACCCCCACGCGGGGCTGGCCTTTCCCGCTGAGGTTACTGGCCGTCGCCATGCTGGGCGGAGTGGCGGGGTTTGGTTTGGCGCCTTATGGCTATTGGGCACTTACTATCCTGTCTCTGATCCTGATCGTACCGATTTTTCTGGCTAGTGAAACCCGCGCGCGGGCTGGCTGGATAGGTTGGGTCTTTGCGACGGGCTATTTCGCGCATGCGCTTAGTTGGATCATCGAGCCGTTTCAGGTGGACGCGGAACGCCACGCCTGGATGGCACCGTTTGCGCTGTTGTTTATGGCAGGGGGCCTCGCCCTGTTCTGGGCCGTTTCTTTTTGGATGTCTCGCCGCCCGGGCGCGTCACCTTTTCACCAAAGCTTGCTCTTGATCGTTACCCTGTCCTTGGCTGAACTGGCCCGAGGCTACGTGCTAACCGGTTTCCCTTGGGCAGGGGTTTCGCAGGTCTGGATCGATACACCAGTGGCGCAATTGTTGTCTTTGTTCGGGCCGTTTGGGTTAAACGCCCTGACGTTCGCCGCGACCTTCCCAATCGGTTCGGCAATGATGCACCCCAGACCTTTTCGAGGGCTGGTGCAGTCACTGGTATTTACAGCCGGATTGGCCGTCGTCGCGTTAAGCTATGCCGCGATACGGCCAACGGTTCACGACGGACCGCACGTCGTTCGGGTGGTGCAACCAAATGCGCCTCAGCATCAAAAATGGGATCCGGCATACGCCCCTTTGTTCTTTTCAAGGCAGATTGAGTACACCGCCGCCCGACCAGAGCCTGATCTGATCGTTTGGCCTGAAACTGCTGTGCCCGCTTGGCTTGGCAGTGCACAACCGTTTTTAGCCGCGATTGCAGATGCCGCGCAGGGAACCCCGGTTGTACTGGGCATACAGCGCGGAGACGGGCCGAGGATTTTCAACTCGATGATCCAACTTGATGCCAACGGGCAGCAGGCAGGGCTTTATGACAAACACCATCTGGCCCCTTTCGGAGAATATGTTCCTTTCGGCGACCTGTTGGGGCGTTTTGGCATTCACGGAATGGCAGCAACGACAGGCCATGGATTCAGCGCGGGCCCTGGCCCCGAATTGATGGATATGGGAGAGCTGGGGAATGCTCTGCCGCTGATCTGCTACGAAGCCGTTTTTCCACAAGATGTAAACGGTGCATCGGGGCGGGCGGATTTCCTTTTGCAGATCACCAATGATGCCTGGTTCGGAACCCGATCTGGCCCGTATCAGCATATGGTTCAAGCTCGGATGAGGGCGATCGAACAGGGCCTGCCGATGATCCGTTCAGCGAATACTGGTATATCGGCCATGATCGACCCTCTGGGCCGTGTCACGGCCTCTTTGTCTTTGGGCGAGGCCGGATATCTCGATGCCGTCCTTCCATTGCCGCAACAGTCGACTATTTATTCGCGGACAGGAGACAGTGCCGTTCTTGTGATCCTTTTGTTTCTTGGCGCCATCATCCTATTCAGTGCTCGCTTGCGCGAGAACTATTAGAGATTGACCGCACCTGCACGTGGGCGTATGCGTCTTTGACCTGTCACAACGGCTTCCTGGCGTGGCAGAGAAACCCTAATGGAGCACATTTATGTCCCGACAGAACTATACTTTTACTTCGGAGTCCGTTTCCGAAGGGCACCCTGACAAGGTCTGTGACCGCATTTCGGATGCCGTCCTTGACGCATTTCTGAATGAAGAACCCGAAGCACGTGTGGCCTGCGAGACCTTTGCCACGACCAACCGTGTCGTTATTGGCGGCGAAGTCGGTCTGTCGGATAAAGACAAGCTGCACGACTACATGGGTCGTATTGAAGAGATTGCCCGCGATTGTATCAAAGACATTGGCTATGAGCAGGACAAGTTTCACCACGAAACCGTCGAGGTAACAAACCTGCTGCACGAACAATCCGCTCACATTGCACAAGGTGTTGATGCTGCGGATAACAAAGACGAAGGTGCAGGCGACCAGGGCATCATGTTTGGTTACGCCACAACCGAAACCCCCGCGCTTATGCCCGCACCGATCCAGTACTCGCACGCTATCCTGCGTCGTCTGGCCGAAGTGCGCAAAAGCGGTGCCGAACCTGCGCTGGGCCCCGATGCCAAGTCACAATTGTCCGTCATCTATAATGATGGCAAGCCGGTCGGCGTAAGCTCGGTCGTTTTGTCGACGCAGCATCTGGATGAAGCGCTGACATCCGATGACATCCGCGAAATCGTTGAACCCTATATTCGCGAAACTCTGCCCGAAGGCTGGTTGTCTGCTGATACTGAATGGCATGTGAATCCGACGGGCAAATTCGTGATTGGTGGCCCGGATGGCGACGCAGGTTTGACCGGTCGCAAGATCATTGTTGACACATATGGTGGCGCGGCCCCGCATGGCGGCGGCGCGTTCTCGGGCAAAGACCCGACCAAGGTGGACCGTTCCGCTGCTTATGCCGCACGTTACCTGGCTAAGAACGTTGTCGCTGCTGACATGGCAGAGCGTTGCACGATCCAGCTGAGCTATGCGATTGGCGTTTCCAAGCCGCTGTCGATTTATGCTGACACGTATGGAACAGGTCACGTTTCAGATGAAGTTATCGAAAAGGCCGTTGGGCAGGTCATGGATCTGACACCGCGCGGCATTCGTGAGCATCTGCAAATGAACAAGCCGATCTATCAGCGCACTGCAGCTTACGGCCATTTTGGGCGTGAACCTGATGCAGATGGCGGCTTTAGCTGGGAACGCACTGATCTGGTTGACGCGCTGAAAGCCGCAGTCTGATCCAAACAGAAAGAAAGCGCGCCTGTCGGGCGCGCTTTTTTGTTGCGGGCACGTCGCGCACTTGCAACGCCAAGGCCCGCGCAGTATGGCCACCGCCATGAGCACCGAGACCCCACAACGCCCGCGCAGAAATTTCTATGGCCGCTTCAAGGGTAAGACCCTGAAGCCCAGCCAAAAGACTTATCTGAATGAAGACTTGGCCGCGCTGTCGCCAGGTGCCGTGGATTGGGAAACCAACCCCGAACGCAACCCATTGGACTTGGATGGGCTGTTCGGAGGCAAGCCTGTTTGGCTTGAAATTGGCTTTGGCGGCGGTGAACATCTGGTGCATCAGGCGCAAAGCAACCCGGATATCGGCATCATCGGGGCAGAACCTTATATCAACGGTGTTGCGATGCTGCTGGGTAAAATCCGGCAAGCGGGGGTCGAGAACCTGGCTGTACATCCCGGCGATGCGCGCGATCTGTTCGATGTGTTGCCCGAAGCCAGCATCTCGCGCGCCTTCCTGCTCTATCCGGACCCTTGGCCAAAGACCCGCCATCATCGCCGCCGTTTTGTGACGCCTGAACATCTGGAGCCATTGGCAAAGGTGTTGAAGCCGGGTGCGATCTTTCGCGTTGCCACCGACATTCCCGACTATGTGCGCCAAACGCTGGAAGAAGTTCCACGCGCGGGATTCGAATGGCTGGCGGAACGCCCAGCGGATTGGCGTCAGCCCTGGAATGACTGGATTTCAACCCGATACGAACAAAAAGCCCTGCGGGAAGGGCGGGTGCCACATTACCTGACCTTCCGTCGGATTGAACCCTGATCAGTTTCAAATTTCTGTAATCCTGAACACTATGTTAGTCTGTGTGCGGAGCACGCATTTCAGCATTGTATTTTCCAGGATTGCCATGTCTGACATACGGATCACGAACTGCCACACGCACCTGTTTCACGCGCGCCATGTGCCCGAGGATTACCCTTATCCGGCGCTCAGGCCATTCAAGAAGATGCCTTGGCTGATCAAAGCCCTGGCATTTGGTGCCCGTGTGGTTGGTCAGCATACAGCCGCCGAGAAACTGGACAGGCTCTATCGCTTTCAGCAGGAAACGGACGCGGGCAGCCAGCGAGATATTCTGGACAACCTGAGGCGACACTATCCGAGCGATACCCGCTTTGTCGTCCTGCCAATGGAGATGTCAGCCTTTGGCTTTGGGACGCCAGAGGTTTCCTTGAGCGCGCAACATGACGAGTTGGCGAAGCTGTCTGGCGACCCCGAGGTCGGCCGATCAGTGATACCCTTTGCAACGATTGACCCGCGGGCGGACCCACAGGCCACAGAACTCTGGCGGGCCATCGATGGTTTGAAGTTTCGCGGCCTAAAACTCTATCCGCGTCTTGGATTCGCACCGGACGATCCGGTTCTAATGCAGCATGTTTACCCACGGTTAGAAGAGTTGAACCTGCCGGTCATGTCGCATTGCTCACGCGGCGGCGTTCAGGGGCGCTATCTTTCGAACTATTGGGCCGACCGCTATACCGAGCCAGAGGCGTTTATTCCCGTAATGCGTGCTCATCCCAAGCTACGGATTTGCCTGGCGCATTTTGGCGGGCAGCGGGACTGGGACGCCTATGTCAATCCAGATCGCAAGAACCCGCTGGACGACGCCTTCAACAGGAACTGGCAAGTGGCGATCCGGCAGATGATCGGCAGCGGAAATTACCCGGGCCTCTGGACGGATATCTCTTACACATTGTTCCAGTTCGAGGATTACGCCCCCTTCTTGCGCATTTTTCTAACCGGCGAGGATGAAGAAGGTGAGCGCCTCAGGTCGCGTGTCCTGTTTGGATCAGATTACTACATGACCCGGCAAGAAGCGCTGTCAGAAAAGGCGGTCTGTTTCCGGCTGCGCAACATCTTGGGCGAGGAGATTTTCCGGCAGATCGCCGAAGAAAACCCAGCGAAATGGCTGGGTGAAGCCTGAGAGACCGCTTTGCGCTCATTGCCGCTGGACCAAGCCGCTCCAATTCGCTAATCCGCCTTGAACTGATAGCGCAAAAGGAGCCCCCATGTCCGGACACGGCACGCCCATCCCGATGACTTCGCATCCCTGCGGCCCGCTGACCGGCACGGCCGAGGTGCCGGGTGACAAGTCGATCTCGCACCGGTCGCTGATCCTTGGCGCGATGGCTGTGGGTGAGACCAGGATCTCGGGCCTGCTGGAGGGCGAAGACGTTTTGGACACGGCCAAGGCGATGCGGGCCTTTGGGGCTGAGGTTACGGATCACGGTGGCGGGGAATGGACCGTGCATGGCGTGGGCGTTGGCGGATTTGCCGAACCGGATCAGGTGATCGATTGCGGCAACTCAGGCACCGGCGTGCGACTGATCATGGGCGCTATGGCAACCTCTCCGATCACGGCGACCTTTACGGGCGATGCCAGCCTGAACAAACGCCCAATGGCGCGGGTGACTGACCCTCTGGCCCTGTTTGGTGCGCAATCGGTTGGTCGGTCCGGGGGGCGTCTGCCAATGACCATCGTGGGCGCGGCAGACCCCGTGCCGGTTCGCTACGAAGTGCCCGTACCCTCGGCCCAGGTCAAATCTGCTGTGTTGCTGGCGGGATTGAATGCCCCCGGCAAAACCGTTGTGATCGAGAAAGAAGCGACCCGCGACCATTCTGAGCGTATGCTGGCTGGCTTCGGTGCTGAGATCACGGTTGAAGATACCGATGAAGGTCGTGTCATTACCCTGACAGGACGTCCTGAATTGAAGCCGCAGGTTATCGCCGTGCCGCGTGATCCGTCCAGCGCGGCCTTCCCAGTGTGCGCTGCGCTGATCACACCCGGCTCGGATGTGCTAGTGCCCGGCATTGGCCTGAACCCGACCCGCGCTGGCCTGTTCACCACACTGCGTGAGATGGGTGCAGACCTGACTTACGAGAATGAGCGCGAGGAGGGTGGCGAGCCTGTTGCCGATCTGCGTGCAAAATATTCGCCGAACATGAAGGGGATCACCGTGCCGCCAGAACGCGCGGCTTCGATGATCGATGAATATCCTGTGCTGTCCGTGGTTGCGGCCAACGCAACCGGCACCACGATGATGGGCGGTGTAAAAGAGCTGCGCGTCAAGGAAAGCGACCGCATCGACGCCATGGCGCGTGGCCTGCGCGCAAACGGTGTGACGGTGAATGAGGGTGACGATTGGTGGTCGGTCGAAGGGCTGGGTATCGGCAACGTTCCCGGGGCCGGCACCTGCGAAAGCTTTCTGGATCACCGCATTGCCATGTCTTTCATGGTGATGGGCATGGGCGCGCAGAAGCCAGTTAGCGTGGACGATGGCGGCCCGATTGCAACGTCTTTCCCGATTTTTGAACCGTTGATGGCATCGCTGGGTGCTAAGGTCGAACGCTCGTGAGCTTCACAGTCGCGATTGACGGGCCTGCGGCTGCAGGCAAGGGCACAATCTCAAAGGCCGTTGCAGCACATTTTGGGTTTGCCTATCTGGACACAGGGCTGCTCTATCGTGCGGTAGGTCGACGTGTTTTGAAGGGTGTCGATCCTGTCGACGCGGCAAAGGCTTTGACCGCCGAAGAATTGTCGCAAGGCGATCTGCGCACTGCCGAAATCGCACAAGCCGCGTCCAAAGTAGCGGTCATTCCCGAGGTCCGCGCCGCGTTGGTGGATTTTCAACGCGCCTTTGCCCGTAGGGCTGGGGGGGCTGTTTTGGATGGGCGTGATATCGGGACGGTGATTTGTCCAAATGCCGAGGTGAAGTTGTTTGTGACGGCCAGCGCCGAAGTGCGTGCCGAACGCCGGTATCTTGAGCTCAGCGCCAAGGGTGCTGACGTGACGCGCGAACAGGTTCTGTCAGATGTCAAAGAACGCGACGCGCGCGACGCTGAGCGCAGCACTGCTCCGATGAAACCTGCGGAAGATGCGGTTCAGGTGGACACAACAGATCTGAGTATCGAGGCCGCATTGGCAAAAGCGCTAGACGCCATCAACGAAAAATTGCCCGCAGCGCACTGACGCCGCGAGCAAAGGTTTGGCTCTTACAGCTCGCCCACGGCAACGCTTTTGATGTTTGCCCACTGATCGTCAGCAGTTTTTGCCGTAGAGACAACGTCTTTCAGAAAGGCTGCGCGGGTTTCAGCATTCAGGAAAAGGTACAGTTTGCCGTCTGCCACCAGGTACTGATCCGGATCGCCGTCAAATTTCTTGCCAACTGATACGCCGAACGAGCAGAAGCCGCCATGCTGCGGCAAGAAAGCCGCCGGGTTCGCCTCAAACGCTTCCCGGTTAGCTGCGGTCGTGAAGTAGTAAGAAGCACCGTCATAAGTTGCTGAGTGGGTTGCGAAGCCTTCCACGGGATTGCCTTCATTGACCAGTGCAACCAGATCAACGCCGTGCGCGGCCAGCGGCGCACCTGCGGCCGAGATGCCGTTGGAGACGTTGATCTCGTCAGCGGCAAAGGCCGGTGTGGATAGGGCGACAGCAGCCGCAAGAACGGGCAGGATGAGCGATTTCATAGTGGTTTTCCTTTTGATTTCAGTTTCGGACCGACCGGTGTGTCGACCGATGAAAAACAGTTAAGGTTAAGCTTCTGAACGTGTAATCTCAGAAAGAACGCGTTATTTTGCAGATCGTACAATTGACAGAATTATTGGGCTTCGCAGATCACTAAGCTTTGTTTGGCCAGTTTGAGCTTCACTACTTATTGTCAAAGCATGTCTGCAGGAGTGACCTCATGTTTCGCATAGCCATCTTTCTGATTTTCGCCGCCGGAAGCCTTGCTGCGCAGGAGGTCGCGCCCGAAGCCTCGCCTGATGGCCTAAATGCCGAGCCTCCAATGACATACGAGCGGCTGGGTAATATCCTTTTTGCACTGGACCCCGAAGCACAGCCCCATGGGCCTGGATTTCAGATGACAGTGGCCGGTGTTCAGGTTTTGGTCATCACTGACATCAATGCAGATCGGATGCGAGCCATGGTTGCGGTCGGCAATGCCGCAGATCTGTCCGAAGAAGACTTGATCCGGGTGATGCAGGCCAATTTCGACAGCACTCTGGACGCGCGTTATGCGATTGCAAATGGCATATTGTGGGCTGCGTTTATCCACCCTTTGTCGTTGCTGGAAAAGGATCAGCTAATCTCGGGGTTGGCGCAGACGGTGAATATCGCGAAGACGTATGGCACGCTTTATTCCGGCGGGGCTGCGGAATTTGGTGGGGGTGACAGTACGGATCTGCAACGTGCCCTGATCGAAGAGCTTTTGAAGAAGGGTGAAGAAATCTAACCGGCGCCTGAACCCAGCGCATGTCCTTATCTTAATCCGCTTCATTCGTACCGCTATGCTGCGTTATTTGCGCGGCCAGGAAAGATTCCACATGCCACAGATCGCGTCGTGCCCGCCAAGAAAAGTCGCTTACCCGCAGATACGGTTCAAGCCGGTCGCATATGCGTGCGCAATATGCCGCGATAAGCCCTAGATGGACGCTGGAAAGCTGTTATAGTTTCCCTCAAGCAAAAAAGGGAAAGCTGCCAAATAACCCCAAAAAAGGGGGAAGCAGCTGCAAAATCCCCCGAGCCAACAGGGACAAAACCACATGAATAATCGTCTGAACCAAATCACCATCGTGGGCGGCGGCACGGCGGGATGGATGACCGCGCTGATCCTGGACATGGTGTTTTCCCGAACGTCGTCGCAAAAAGATCGCCCACGGATCTGCCTGATTGAAAGCCCCAATATATCGACCGTCGGGGTGGGCGAGGCCACGGTGCCCCGCATGCCGGTTACGCTGCGCCAGGCAGGCATTACAGAGCGGGATTTTTTCCGCGAAACCAACGCATCCTTCAAACTGGGCGTGAAGTTCTGTAATTGGAATAAGGACCGCAAGGGTAATCGTATCGACTATGTGAATCCCTTTGCACACGGCCAGATGTTGGAAGGTTTGGATGCTGCCGAGTATTTCCTGCGGTTCGGCAATGGGGATCGGGACTTTACCCAGTCAATCTCGCCGCATGACGATCTGGGTCGGCTGTGCAAGGGCGCACGACAGTTGGGCCAGCCTGAGTTTGAGCAGCGGTTTGGTTACGCTTACCATCTGGATGCAGTGAAATTTGCCGGGATGCTGACCAAGGTCTGCACAGATCGAGGTGTTGAACATATCCGGGATGAGGTGCAATCAGTTGAACTGGATGAACAGGGCAATGTCAGCCATCTGACGCTCGAGCGTAGGGGTCGCCATGACATCGAGATGGTTATTGACTGCACCGGTTTCCGCGGATTGATCATCAACAAGGCGCTGGGCGAGCCGTTTTTGGATTACTCGGATTACCTGCCCAATGATCGCGCCATGGCGTTGCAGATCGAGCATCCGAATCCGAAAAAGATCGAGAGCCTGACACGATCCACCGCACTTGGCGCGGGCTGGACATGGCGGGTGCCGCTCTACAACCGTGTGGGCACGGGGTATGTGTTCTCATCGGCGCATCGAACCGATGATCAGGCGGCGGATGAGTACCTCGAATGGCTTGGGGACAGCGGCAAGGGTTTGACGCCGCGTGTCATTCCGATGCGCGTTGGACGTGTGCGCAATGCCTGGGTCAAGAACTGTGTCGCTATTGGTCTGTCTGGCGGCTTCATCGAACCGCTGGAAAGTACCGCGATCCACATGATTGATCATGCGGTGCGCTGGTTCGCCGAGCATTTGCCAACGCGCGCCATCGAGCCATCGCTGCGGGCAAGATACAATCGGCAGATGGACAAGATGTACAACGAGGTGCTGGAGTTTATCTGCCTGCACTACCGTTTGGGCAATCGCACGGACGATCCCTATTGGATCGATGCGCGGACACAGATGAAGGTGCCGGACCGGTTGGCCGAGAATTTGGAGCTATGGCAGCACCGCCTGCCAATGGATCACGATGTGGAATTCGCCACGCTTTTTGACCACCGCGTGTATCAGACGGTTCTGTTGGGCAAGCAGGTCTATGATACGGGGTATGGGCCAGGCATCCGGGATCGAGTGCGACCATTGAAGAAGGTGATCTGGTATCAGGGTATGCAGCGCGCGAAGGAAGATCTTGCTCAGATCATCAGATCAATGCCTGACCACAAAACGCTGCTGCGCGATATCCGCGGCGAGCTGGAGCGCCCTGCCTTTGGCAAGGCGAAGGTAGCGCAACCGACTGTTGCGATGCCCGGCACCACGCCAGCGCCTGTTAGGATTCAGAACATGCCGAACTTTGCAGAAATCCAAAGCGGTGCAAAAGATCTGCAGTTGTTCTAGAGGCCCTGTGAGCTCGGGGCAGAACCCACTTTTGCAAAAATGAAGGTTGGGGTGAACGCCCCTGCCTCAGGCTCGTCTTGGGTGGGCGAAAAAGCAGCCTAGTAGGCACTTGCGCAGCCTATTATCGTTATGTAATTACATAATGGATGCGAAGGATATGTGCATTGCAAAGACAGTCAGATCACGGCTGCAAATTCCGCCGAAATCTGCGGAGCGGCCTCAAACGTCGGCAAAGAGAAACTGCACCGATGCAGGTTTATGACTCGCTGCCGCCGGGCTTGCGGCAATGGTTGGCTGCTGCCAGTTTGCCGTGGAGCCCGGTGTCCGCTCAGAAAATATGGAACCGGGCCGGAGGTGCACGCGATCCGTCTGCCGCGTTGATGCGCTTGGATGAGATAGAACAGGCGATGTTGCAGCGCGATGCCGGGGTTTGGAGCGCCAAACGCTAAACAGCCCTCTGCAAAGACCTGCCGAACCTTGAAAACATGGGCTTTACCCTTGCACATGTCGAGGAATCCGCCTATACGCGCGCTGTCGATACAAGGGCGGTCAACGTCCGGATGACGTTTCTGAGCAGGGCCGGGTTACCTCGGCCCTTTGTGTTTGTTTGCTCAGGGGCGCACCGGGTCACGCCAGACGGCATCATGAAACAAGACCGGCGGAGACAACCGCTCGGCCAGCAAAAACGTACTGTAAAGGAAAACAACGCCACATGGCTAACGCATCCATGGAGGAATTCGAAGCCCTCCTTAACGAAAGCTTCGAAATGGACACACCCGAAGAGGGTTCTGTTGTCAAAGGCAAGGTTCTGGCGATCGAAGCCGGCCAGGCCATCATCGACGTAGGCTACAAAATGGAAGGCCGCGTTGATCTGAAAGAATTCGCAAATCCCGGCGAAGCCCCTGAAATCGCTGTTGGTGACGAGGTCGAAGTCTACCTGCGCGCCGCAGAAAACGCCCGTGGCGAAGCCGTCATCTCGCGCGAGATGGCCCGCCGTGAAGAGGCATGGGACCGTCTGGAAAAAGCATATGCCGACGACCAGCGCGTCGAAGGTGCGATCTTTGGCCGCGTCAAAGGTGGCTTCACTGTCGATCTGGGTGGCGCAGTTGCGTTCCTGCCCGGTTCGCAGGTTGACGTTCGCCCTGTGCGCGATGCTGGCCCGCTGATGGGTCTGAAGCAGCCGTTCCAGATTCTGAAAATGGACCGCCGCCGTGGCAACATCGTTGTTTCGCGCCGCGCAATCCTGGAAGAATCGCGTGCCGAACAGCGCGCCGAAGTCATCGGCAACCTGTCCGAAGGTCAGACCGTCGAGGGTGTTGTCAAGAACATCACCGAATACGGTGCATTCGTTGACCTGGGCGGCGTTGACGGCCTGCTGCACGTCACCGACATGGCATGGCGTCGTGTGAACCACCCGTCCGAGATCCTGACGATCGGCGAAACCATCAAGGTTCAGGTTATCAAGATCAACAAAGAAACCCACCGCATCAGCCTGGGCATGAAGCAGTTGCAGGAAGATCCGTGGGATCTGGTTGCTGCGAAATACCCGCTGGGCTCTGTTCATCAGGGTCGCGTCACCAACATCACCGACTACGGAGCGTTCGTCGAGCTGGAAGCCGGTGTCGAAGGTCTGGTGCACGTCTCCGAGATGTCCTGGACCAAGAAAAACGTCCACCCCGGCAAGATCGTTTCGACCAGCCAGGAAGTCGACGTCATGGTTCTGGAAATCGACGGCGCCAAGCGTCGCGTGTCTCTGGGCCTGAAGCAGACTCAGCGCAACCCATGGGAAGTGTTTGCAGAAACTCACCCCGAGGGCACCGAGGTCGAAGGCGAAGTCAAGAACATCACCGAATTCGGTCTGTTCATTGGCCTCGAAGGCGACATCGACGGCATGGTTCACCTGTCGGATCTGTCCTGGGACGAGCGTGGCGAGGATGCGATCCAGAACTACCGCAAAGGCGACGTCGTTCAGGCGGTTGTCTCGGAAGTGGATGTCGAGAAAGAGCGTATTTCGCTGTCGATCAAAGCCCTGGGCGGTGACAAGTTCGCCGAAGCCGTGGGCGGCGTGAAACGTGGCTCGGTTATTACTGTCGAAGTGACCGCAATCGAAGATGGCGGCATCGAGGTCGAGTACGAAGGCATGAAGTCGTTCATCCGTCGTTCCGACCTGTCGCGTGACCGTGCCGAACAGCGCCCCGAGCGTTTCTCGGTCGGTGACAAGGTCGACGTCCGCGTCACCAACGTTGACAGCAAGACCCGCCGTCTGGGCCTGTCGATCAAGGCACGCGAGATCGCCGAAGAGAAAGAGGCCGTGGAACAGTACGGTTCTTCCGATTCGGGCGCGTCGCTGGGCGATATCCTGGGTGCAGCGCTGAAGTCGGGCGACTAATTCCGGGACACATCCCAAACAAGCTTTTCGGCCTCGCGCTTCAGCGCGGGGCCGTTTTTGTTGCGAATCAATGTGTTCCAATCGGCCGTGTTAATTTCGGTAATGTTTGCGCTTTAAGTGCGGAAAAACCCCTGTCCGGCAAAAATTCGCGTGAGAATATGGCAAAATAAAGCCTCAGCGCGCAGAGTATGCGTTCCCCCAAACCGGATTTTTTCCTATACTGTCAAATCAGTAGACCTGACACACCGGCTGCCTGGGAGGGTATCACGCATGATCCGTTCAGAATTGATTCAGAAAATCGCTGACGAAAACCCACATCTCTATCAGCGTGATGTCGAGCGGATTGTGAATACCGTGTTCGAAGAAGTCACCGACGCCATGGCCCGCGGCGATCGTGTTGAACTGCGTGGTTTCGGCGCGTTTTCGGTCAAAAAGCGCGATGCGCGTGTGGGGCGTAACCCACGCACAGGAGAGACGGTGCAGGTCGAGGAAAAATGTGTACCGTTTTTCAAAACTGGTAAGTTGCTTAGGGACCGATTGAACGGTAAAGCCTGACCGTATGATGCGCTACATTCGATATGCTTTTCTTGGGACGCTTGGGATCATCCTGATTTCGGTGTCTCTGGCCAATGTTGAGTCGGTTGAACTCAAGCTGATGCCGGATCCGCTGGCTGAGTTGTTGAGATTCAATCTGACCGCTTCGCTTCCGTTGTTCCTGGTGGTTCTGGGTGGTGTTGTGGCCGGTCTGATCATTGGCTTCATTTGGGAATGGATGCGTGAACACAAGCATCGCCGTGACGCGACCGCGAAGAAAAGCGAAGTGCGCAAGCTTGAGCGAGAGGTCAATAAGCTCAAGAAAAAGCAAAACGAGGGCAAGGATGACGTTCTGGCCCTTCTGGATGAGGCAAGCTGAGCCCAAGCCCCATGTCCGATGTTAGGTTCAAAATCTGCGGCTTGACCGCATCTGATCACGTGCGTGCAGCCGTTGAGGCCGGGGCAGGCTATGTCGGTTTTGTTTTCTTTCCGAAATCACCTCGCCATCTGGACGTTTCGCAGGCTGCGGAACTGGCCCAAATGGTTCCGCCCGGCGTCGCCAAGGTGGCATTGGTGGTAAACGCCACTGACGAAGAGCTGGACAGCATCGTGTCTGCGGTTCCGCTGGATATGCTGCAGTTACACGGTAAAGAGAGTCCTGAACGGGTTTCTGAGGTCCGGGACCGGTTCGGTTTGCCTGTGATGAAGGCGATAGGTGTTGCCGAGGCCAAGGATCTGGACGCAATAGATCTGTATTCCGAAGTGGCCGATCAATTGTTGATCGACGCAAAGCCGCCTCGGGGCGCGGAACTGCCCGGAGGCAATGGGCTGGCGTTTGACTGGCGCTTGCTGGCCGGTCGGAAATACTGGCGGCGTCCTTGGATGCTAGCCGGTGGTCTGACGCCGCAGAACGTTGCTGAAGCTGCAAGGATGACCGGCGCCCGGCAGGTCGATGTCTCTTCGGGCGTGGAAAGCGCGCCGGGTGTAAAGGACGCAACCCTGATCGGCGAATTTGCAGCCGCTTTGCAGTGATCTGATCCTTTAGTTGCCGCGTATCCCGGTTTGGGGAGGAAGACAGTATGTTGGCGGCAATAGGTGGTGTTTCCCTGAGGCACTGGTACAACGCGCCCGAATTTTTCTGGCGCGCGGGTCAGGCGTACAGGCAAGCAAAAGGCGACCCCTTGTGTCTGCACGCAGCTGTGTTCCGGCAGGATGGGCTCTATTTTTCACTCAGCGTGTGGCACGATATCGAGGCGATGCTGACGTTTGCACAATCGGGTCCTCATCGTCGTGTCATGCTGGCAGCCGATCGGCTGGCGGATGTGAACCGGTTCTACCACTTTCCGTGCATCGGTGTGCCCTCTGCGGAACTGGCAATTCAGGTCTGGCGACAAAACATACGGGTTGCGGAATGATGCGTTTTGCCCATGGCAAATCTTGTCGCCACAACCTATGAACAACGGGTACGACGAGTGGAGACACCCATGGCCAACGATCTTTTCAATTCCTTCATGTCCGGCCCTGACGAGCAAGGCCGCTTTGGCATCTTCGGCGGGCGATTTGTCAGCGAAACGCTGATGCCGCTGATCCTGTCGCTGGAAGAGGAATATAACAAGGCCAAGGATGATCCCACCTTCTGGGCCGAGATGGATGATCTTTGGGCGAATTACGTGGGTCGCCCTTCGCCGCTGTATTTTGCGGAACGCCTGACCGAGCATCTTGGTGGTGCAAAGATCTACCTGAAGCGTGACGAGCTGAACCATACCGGCGCGCACAAGATCAACAACGTGTTGGGCCAGATCATTCTGGCGCGGCGCATGGGCAAAACCCGGATCATAGCTGAAACTGGGGCAGGGCAGCACGGCGTGGCAACTGCAACCGTTTGCGCCAAGTTTGGTCTGAAATGCATCGTGTACATGGGTGCGCATGACGTTCAGCGTCAGGCCCCGAACGTGTTCCGCATGCGCTTGTTGGGTGCCGAAGTGATCCCGGTCACATCTGGTCGGGGCACTTTGAAAGATGCGATGAACGACGCGCTGCGCGATTGGGTGACCAATGTGCGTGACACGTTCTACTGCATCGGCACCGTGGCCGGTCCGCATCCCTATCCGGCGATGGTTCGCGATTTCCAGTCGGTCATCGGTAAAGAAGCGAAAGAGCAGATGATGAAGGCCGAAGGCCGTCTGCCCGATACGATCATCGCTGCCATCGGTGGTGGGTCGAATGCGATGGGCCTGTTCTACCCCTTCCTCGACGACAAGGACGTCAACATCATCGGCGTCGAGGCCGGTGGTAAAGGCGTGAACGAGAAGATGGAGCATTGCGCTTCGCTGACCGGAGGCCGTCCGGGCGTGCTGCACGGTAACCGCACCTATCTGCTGCAGGATGATGATGGTCAGATACTTGAGGGCTATTCGATTTCAGCTGGTCTGGATTATCCGGGAATCGGGCCCGAGCATTCCTGGTTGAATGACATTGGCCGCGCCAATTATGTCTCGATCACCGACAAAGAGGCGCTTGAGGCGTTCCAACTGTGTTGTGCGACTGAAGGCATCATCCCCGCGCTGGAGCCCAGCCACGCGCTGGCCCATGTGATGAAGATTGCGCCCGATCTGCCCAAGGATCACCTGATCTGCATGAACATGTGCGGGCGGGGCGACAAGGACGTTCAGACCGTGGCAAAATATCTGAACTTCGACATGTCAGACACCGAAGGCCGCACTGCTGACTAAAGTAAAGCCGCAGATGTTGCCACGGTTTTTCATTTCCGGGCAGCTGCACTGTGGAACTCTTCTTTTGATTGAGTCGTCTAAAGCCAGGAAGCGCGTGGTTCTCAGCTAGTAGTTGGCATGAACACGCGTGTTTCCTGATCGGACAAAGACTGACGCAATCCCTTCAACTGTTGCAATTTTGCTAGTTTTTGGCGGGTTCGATTGTACTTTTGTAGCCGCTTCTGTGTACGTTGCTACGCGGTGGTTTTAAGCCCAAATCACTCAATTATGGCCATTTGTATTGCGTGGCGCTTGTGTACTGCAAAACAAGCAAAACACATTCGCTGCACTAAGTGTTCAGTCGAGCGACTTCAAATTCTATACAACTTATAAGAATTGTTTTAACGTTTTGATAATCGGCTTATGGGGCCGGTTTTTTGGGGATGTCTCTACTTGTTGGAACAAGAGGTGACACGCTTGGGTTGCTGTTTTGACTCAAGCCACTCTTTGTTTGGCGCCCAAGGAATGCTGTAGGAGGTAAAATGGTAAGGTCTTCTATGTTGAGGTTTTTGAGCCTCGTGCTTCTGGTTTCGATGCTTATCCTCACAAACGCCAAGGAAAGCCATGCACTTGGCGGACCTTCATTTCCTGCTCAGATCATTACGACCCCAAATGGTGGGCAGATTTTCCTAAGCAATCTCCAAGGTAGTGAAACCGCCTTCATATCCTTGGGTGGCTCGGCAGGAGTTCCCGGAGGATCTTTCTATTTCAATTTCGGTACCATCCCGGCAAGCGCGATTACACCAGGTGGTTTGGCGACTTTGGGGTACCTCAACGCAACCAACATCAACCAAAACGGCGCGGACTCGACTTACGCAATTGATGGGTATCTTGGCGTGGTTTTCACAGCTCAGGAAACCGTTGGTGGACCGCTGTACCGCTATGAGATCGCGCTGTCGGGTGTCACGACCACTCAGGTTATCAACACACGGACGCTTGTGGACACAACCCAACCGACGGCCACAATCGGTGCACTGACAGCCACCGGAAACGGTACGTTTCAAGCGTCGATCACTCTTAGCGAGCCCAGCACCGATTTCTCGGTGGGTGATCTGGCTTTGACCAACGCTACAGCGACATTGTCCGGGTCGGGCAGCAACTATA
>NZ_WVRF01000018.1:0-88718 GCF_013110775.1 Ruegeria sp. HKCCD7296 | reverse complement strand
CTGATCCTCCTAAGCCAATCAAACGCTCGTGTTCCAAATCATTCGATGACGGACAGGCCCCAAGTTTCCGACCAAAGTCCAATCCTCAACAACCTCGGCAAAGATCAATGACGGCCCGTCTTCCAGCGGAGTCACGGCTACAGTGGCACCTCGATAATCAAGCCTTCCATCGATGGAATGAAGGTGTCCAATAACGTCGACTTCAACCGGTGGATCCTCGGAAGCGTTCCCAAAATCCCCGATGAGAAGCACCGTGCGCAATTCACCGGGATCGATAGCGGGCAACACTGACACACAGTGCATTGTTCCGGTCTGGCCTGACTTTGTTACAACTCTGAAGTCACCTGCCTGCATAGTTTCCAGGTCTATCTCGGTTGAAAAAATTACGGGCATCCCGTGTCTGCCCCTGGAACCTCTGCAAATGAGATTTGCTACTCGAGGCAAGGCCTCGAGCCCGTGGAACGCAGAAAGCAACTCGGCATTTTGTCCTCCAGCTGAACTCGGCAATCCGAGGTTTGGGGTTGTGTCTTCAAGTTCTCGACTTGAGACGTCCTGCGCGCATAAAGCCGTGCCTGACAAGACAAACGCAGTGGCAGGTGCGAGCAATCTGATCGTTTGGCTCCATTTCCTAAACTGCTTCAGCAATTAGGTTTTTCTCCATATTTGGTCGGCGGAGCTGCGAGCTTTCGAGCTGTTACGTGTTAGAGTTTCACAAACACACGCAAACAAATTTTGTCGAACTTGCCGCTACGCGGTCGCCAACAACGCATCGGAAAGCTCGTATTCCGAAAGGGCCCCTGGTGCACCTATTGCAACAAGCCTTGTTTCAGGTTTTCGGTGGCCCCATGCGCCATCCCTTGCGATGTCCATGCGCTTTCCGACTACCTGAACAAGAATGCGATGATCTGGATCCTCCTCGCTAAAGACAAAGCCCTTGAGGCGGTAAACGTCGCCCGGAAGCTTTCGAATTGCACTCCGAAGAGAAGACAAGCTTATCGGGCGTTCAGCTTTCATCATAGTTGTTGAGAAGCTTTCCGAGTGATCAGAGTGCCGGCAACCACAATTCGGTCCATGTTCGTGATGATCGGGTATTTCTGTTTCGAGCTGTTCGGCGGCAAAGCGACCAACTGAAAGAAGTATATCCAGTGGGACGTCTGCGTTCACAGCCTCGACCAGACGATACCGACGGAAACGCGACCCAAGCCAATCGTGTACCTTTTGGACTGTGGCTCTGTCGACGAGGTCGACCTTGTTCAGAATAACCATGTCCGAAAACGCGATTTGGCGAAGTTTCAATTCCATTTGTTCCGGCGCAGCAAATAGTTGTTCCGCATCGACAAGACACATGAGGCTGTCCAAGCGGATCATGTCCCGGAACCGTTGATCGGTAAACGTCATTGCGATTGATGACGGGTCCGACACTCCACTGGCTTCAAGGACGATGTATTCCGGTTTCTCAGGCCGGGCGAGAACAGCTTCTACCGTTTCGATCAGGTCATCTCGGATCGAGCAGCAAACGCAGCCATTTGCTAAACTCATCACATCATCTTCGAGACCGACTACCAAGTCAGCATCGACATTGATGGATCCAAAGTCGTTGACCAGAACTGCAACCCGCAACCCGTGATTGCCTGTTAGGATCCGGTTCAAAAGTGTTGTCTTACCTGCCCCAAGAAAGCCGGTAAGGATCGTTACGGGGATTGCGGATGACGACCCAAATTCAATCATGTCGTTACTCCGCCTTCTTCTTGCGGTTTGGAATGACGTCATCGACCTTGATTACGAAATCGCTGGGCCACTCGGGATCGGGAGCACGGAATACGTCAGCTGGATAGTATTCCTTGGGATCGATCTCCATATCGCGGTATTTCTGGTCCTGCTGTTCGGCGCGTGATGACCGCGGTGCTGGCGGCTTGATTTCATCCGGCAACGTGATCTTGCCTTCTGCTTCCATCTTGCCCAATTCGCGGAATGGCGCGACTGAACCAGATTTTCCTGGAAGTGTCGCCTTGCGATACCAGATTGCATCTTTGGTGACGTTGACGACGGCTACATCCAAACCCCAAGCGAACAGCCCATCATAGTGGGCACGGATTCCCGCCAGCATTTCGGCATCGATGTCCTCGTCTTGCGTATAGTGGGTTACCATCGCAAGCCGTGGGCGCGCCTCAGCCATCATCTTACCGACCGCATAGTGCGATGTATGATGCGTGTCGATTGTGTAGTTGAACAGCTCTTGCGGCAGACCGTATTTGTAGGTCATCAACTGACCGATATCCTGTCCGGACATTTCGGTCACAAACACATCGACGCCTTTGCCGTATTCAAGACTCAGTTCGTCAGGGCGGCCATCGCCGGTCCAAACAAAGCTCAGGCCATTCCAATCCAGCCGATACCCCACAGCACCGTCTTTGGCGTGGCTACGAGGCCAGGACCGAACAGTAACGCCATCTTGGTCATAAACAATGCCGCCTTCTTGGCGGAAATCGAATTCGTTAACTTCGATCTCGTAGCCGTCCCCGATTGGGAACACATCGAAGGCCTCAAGATGCCATTTGAGCATCTGCTGCATGCCCTTGACCATTCCGGCTGTACCAAGCTCTGGTGTCCGACCAGAGGGGCCGTGAATGCGCAGCGGTGTGTATCCTCCGGACCAAGCCCGGAATGGGTAAATGTAAGGGATGTCTGCATAGTGATCGACATGCAGATGCGTGATGAAGATGTCGTTGATCAACTGCCCCGGAACCTGCATCCCGATGATGTTGCGTACGCAGCCCGAGCCGAAGTCGAAGAAGAACCTCTTCCCATTACCCAATTCGACCATAATGCAAGTCCCAGCCTGATCTTCGCGGGGCGGAAATGGCGTCGAACCACAGAACGATATCCGCATTTCGTCGGGCCCGAGGTCCTCGGAAAGCGGGAAATAATTCGCGTTCGAACCTGTCATGTATTTGGTAGGACGGAAGTACTCCGGCAGAGTGATGCCCCCGGCAGGCCGACCGCCGTAAGGGTTCTTTAGGCTTTCGCCCAGTGGTCCGTCACCGGGGTGTGCCTGTGCAGTTCCTGTACCGTAGCTAACGGCACCGGTTGCAACCGCACCTGCTGCCAGTCCCTGCATAACGTGTCGCCGGGAAGGGTTTTCGATGTCGTCAGATTTCTGGACCTGTTCGTTCTTAAGTTCTTTGCCGTTGTCTTCTTTTGTCATGGCTGTGCCCTTAGTTGGATATGCTACGAAGGTTGCGCTTCACCATCCGGCGAAGCTCGTTCACGAGTTCGGATCTGATGTGGGCCCATTCCGCGCGCTCTGTGGCTGTGATCGATGTGTCATCCAACAGCGCCGACACTTTTTTCAGGTCTTCGATTGCCTCGCTGAGTAACGCATCCGTTTCGATACGCCCTGAAAGCGCATCGGAAAGCTCTGGAAGCTCGTCACTCAGTTCCCAAGTCACTGGATAATCCTCGGTTCCCACTATCTATTCTCACATCAAAATGAGTGCGGTTGACGACACACGCCAAGTGAGTCACCGTGAGTTGGGGGTGAGTTTGCTTTGAACCAAGCTAATGAAATGCCAATAGATCAAGATGTTGCACCGCCATCGCCGGAGCTTGTCCGACAGGCACTTCAGAGCGTTGTTTCCAGCGTCGCGTTCCAGGCTTCGCCTCGACTTCAGCAGTTTCTTACTTACGTGGTCGAAGAAACTCTCGCGGGTCGCGGCGCCCAGATCCGCGGCAAAGCAATCGCGGTCGAAGTTTACGGTCGGAGCATTGATGGCACCGGTGGTCGGAATCTTGTCCGCGTCGAAGCCAGACGGCTGCGGCGACTGCTACATGAGTTTTACGAAGATCAATGGGATGGTGAGGGGGTTCGAATTTTTGTTGATTCCGGCGGATACAAGCCACGATTTTCGCAAGGAAGGACGATTGAAGACGACAACTCAAGGGTTCAGGACAGCCATGTTCTTGGGGGCCATCGACGTCTACGGCAACTGCTGCCAATTGGGTTGGGTTGCCTGGCATTGATTGCGGTGACTGGCTTTTGGTTCACTCGGGATAACAAGGTGGTTTTACCGGCAGCTCAATCCATCGAACAGGCTGAGCGAACTGCTCTTGGTGAGCAATCTTTGACAAGGCTTCAGGCGGCTAATCTTGCGGATCAAGCCCGAGGCATGTTTTTTCCTGTTTTTGACGTCAAGCGCCAGCAAATAGCACTGGGAATGTTTCAGCATGCCGCGGAGCTCGACCCAGCGCTCTCCGACGGTTATGCCGGATCGGCACAGGTCCTGGCGACTTTGGCCATGCTGTCCCCTGATGAGGCACAAAGAGACGACCTCTTTAGCCAAGCTGCCGAGATGTCCGGAAGAGCGCTTGATCTATCTCCCACCGATGCGTGGGCAAACGGTGCAAATGGTTGGGTATTGGCCACCCAAAACAAACCAGTCGAGGCTATGAAATACGCAAGACTGTCGGTCGAGCTTGCGCCGAATGATGGTCATATTCTGGATCTTGTTGGCATCGCCGCCATCATGGCGAACGCTCCGGATCTTGCGGCTGAGGTTAGCGATCCAAAAAGATTCAGGTCAGGATCGGGCCGCTTTGGCGCACGAAATATTTGGGGTGTATCGCAACTAATGCTCGGAAATTACGAAGGCGTTGTGGACGCCTTTAAAGGAGCGCCCGCAGCCGGTGCGCCTGTAAGTGCTCCTTCTCTCCTGTTCCAAGCCGTTGCGCAGGATCAGTTGGGACATACCGAAGAAGCTCAGCGACTTATTTCCGAAATGCGCAAAACGTGGCCGGAGTTTCCATCTGAGTTTCTCGCCGGCAGGATTTTCCAAAATGATGACGCAACGCGGCAAGCGATACTGGATACGCTGAGTAGTTACTGATGAAACGCATCGCATAGCTGTCGATGTAAAGTTTTCTAGTTCCTGTCGTTGATGTCATATTCAAAATGACAATGCTTCGTTGAACTCGAATGATTGGTTTTGGTCGCTACGCTTTCCAGCTTTGGAAGCCATCGCAGAATGCAAAAAGTGGCAGATCCAGGCGACTTTGCAAAGTCTGCTTTCTGCGCATTGCTGTCATTGGAGCTTCGCGCAGCATCAGTCAATTTTGGGCTCAGTGTTGTCGCTCTCTGCGGCTTGCATGATTGATTGGTCGCAGCCCAAAGCGGACAGAACTGACAGTTCGATCCAAACAAGAATAATTCCAATTTAGGGTTACTGACCCGAAAAGCTCGAGCACGAACTTTACATCCAAATACGAAAGCTCACCCTGAATTCTGGAGTCTCGAGTCATTTACTTTTGAACGAGCAAGCCCGGATTAAGTTTGAAAAGCACTGAAGCATTTGATTAACTTGATCCCGACCGCTGAGCATTGAGTAATTGACCGGAGTTTTTGCTTTTTTGCCTTTGTTGACCCTACGCAAATGTCTTGTGAGGCAGGCTGTGAAAACTCTTTTGGGATGAGAAATGGAGAGACGGCTTACAACCATCGTTGCAGCTGACCTAGTTGGGTACTCTCGTTTAATGGCGTCGGATGAAGAGCGAACAATCAAACGCCTTCGCGCCGTAAGGACCGAAATAGTGGAGCCGTTGGTACAACAGGATGGCGGTAAGATAATTAAGACTATGGGCGATGGCCTGTTAGCCGAGTTTCCCTCACCGGTAGCAGCGGTTCGGTGCGTTATCGAAATTCAGGGGGCAATTGCGTCCCGTGAAAATGGCCCAGAAGAGCAAAGACTACAGTTTAGAGTTGGCGTTAATCTGGGGGACGTCGTCGAAGACGGCGACGATATACTTGGTGACGGTGTAAACGTTGCTGCAAGGTTGGAAAAACTTTCTGCTCCAGGCGGAGCGGTAATAAGCCGATCTGTCTTCGACCAACTGCGCGGCAAAGTGACGACTGAGCTAGCCGCTATGGGGCCGCAAAGAGTCAAAAATATTCCCGACCCCGTAGATGCTTGGAGAGTTGAGATCAATGGCGCATCCGAAGTGCCTATGACGTATGACTTGCCTGAAAAACCCTCAATTATTGTCTTGCCGTTCGACAATATGTCTCCCGACAAAGACCAGGAGTTCTTTTGCGACGGGCTGGTAGAAGATTTAACCACCGCACTTAGTCGCTTTAGGCAACTGTTTGTAATTGCAAGAAACACTGCGTTTACATTCAAAGCGAAGAGCGTGGATGTCCGTGAAGTCTCTCGCGCGCTTGGTGTGCGGTATGTTCTGGAGGGCTCTGTTCGGACGGCAGGACAGCGACTGCGCGTCACTGCACAGTTGATTGACGCAGTTAATGACAGACATATCTGGGCTGAAAAATTTGACGGAAACAACGAAGACGTTTTTGATTTTCAAGACAAACTTACGGCCAGCATTGCTGGCGCCATTTTGCCCGAAGTCTCTGCCTCGGAGCTGGAAAATGCTCATCGGCGGAACACTAAAAATTTGTCAACATGGATGCTGAATGCTCGCGCCCTAACAGAGTTAGCCGCGTTTTCTCCAGATAGCATGTTGCGTGCTCTGAGCTACTCCAACGAAGCTCTTAAATCGGACCCGGAAAGCTCACAGAGCCACGCGATTATTTCCAACATACATGCGATGGAAACTATCTACGCCTGGAATCGTGCTCCAGTAGAAGCCGTCGAGCTATCAAGTGCCGCGGCCCGAGCTGCTATTTCGTTAGACCGCAAGAACGAAGATGCTCTTGGCGCACTTGGAATGTGCGCTTTGGTTGCTAGAAACCATTCGGAGGCAATTTCGCTTTATCGCAGAGCACTTGAGCTTAACCCAAACTCTGTCAGTAATATGAATGGGCTGGGCATGACACTAGTATATAGCCACGAGTTGGAAGAAGGAGTTGAACTCCTGAAACTTGCCACACGCCTCGGGCCGCGTGATCATTGGGCTTGTTTCAGTATTTGCCACGTTGGATTTGCGGACTTTTTCCGCGGCGACTTTGAAGCAACTATTATAAGTGCGGACCAGGCACACCAGGAGTTTCCTCAACATCCGACACCACATAGATTAAAAGCCGCTTGTCTAGGGCTCCTTGGGCGAATTGACGAAGCGCGCGCCGAGATGAATATGCTACAGAAACTAGCGCCGAAGGTCACGCTTTCTCAAACGCGAGCTGGTGTTCCATTCGCCTACAAGGAAGACGCCGATGAATATATCGAAGGTCTGCGTCGCGCCGGAATGCCAGAGAATTAGGTGCTTGAGCTGAATGAGCGAATTTTTCCAGATGGATGCTAACGAATTGGTCACAAAACGTTTTTGAAACAATGGATTTTCAAACTCCATGTTTGGGCTATTGGCTGCACGCTTGAGAGAATGTCCAATACAAAAGGCGACGTTCGACTTAAACGCAGCATTTTAAACGTTGGAGATGTAGGAGCCGGTTTAGGCTTTGCCCATCGGGGGTTGGTAGCAGCCCGAAGCTGACATAACGTCATCTAGGCTTGGGGCAGCTTGGCTTTGCAAAGTTCTCTATCTGCGCATCGCTGACGTAGTACAGTCGGGATGCTGCGCGGCAGAGAATTGAAGCTGCCCGATGAAGCGGAAGTTGACCCGAGCCATCTCAACATCCGATTTCGGTGTAGTGGGCAACTCTCGAAAAGGTCTTCGAGGTGCGATGCTCGCCAAAGCCCGTCAAATCTGCGATGGACTAGTGTTGTTTCAAAATTTACGGCATGGGCCGGCACTTCTAGTGGTCTTGGTCTTTGTTCTACTTTTGCACGCTTATGCCTCCTGTTTTTGGTCTTGCACGCTTATGCTTCATGCGTTGCACAGTTATGGTGTTTCATCAAATTTTCCGCTCTTTAAGTTGTTGTTTTAAAGAGATATTTTAGCACAACCTATGCAAGAAACCACTGATTCGTGCACGCTTATGCTCAATTTGCAGCTATTGATATAATGTATATTTTTGCAAATCGTCGCGTAGTTTTGGGCGCCCTCAGAGGTATAAAAATACCCCAAACCGAAAGATCGTTGAAATTCTGCCCGTTTCCCTGAAAAGTCTGGAATCGCCATTTTCGCGGTAGCAGTTTGGGCGAATGTGATGGTGGTGGCATCGCCATTCGAGTGGTCACAACCGGGTTGCATATCGCCGGAAGCCGAAGCAGGCGACGATCAGCGCCGCAAGTAGTCATATTGATTTAGGTGCAGTGGCTTACAATGTGGCGAAGGCGTCGCGCTGCTCTTTCCAGATGGGTGAGAAGGCATGGCGCTTCAGCCGGTCGGACGTCATGCCAACCGGCTGTCGCCCCTCGCGGACGGCTCTGACGATGTCCGGTGCGAGGAACGCCAGTTCGATCAGTTGCTGAACCCGGCGTTTCGAGACACCTTCGGCTTCGGCGATCTCGGCAAAGGTTTTGCCTGACCGGACCAGATCAAAATATCGATGCGCACGGGCAATGTTGCGCAGTAAAGTTGCATCGATCTCTGGCTGGGCGTCGCCGATGATCAGCCTGGTTTCCACGCCCCGCTTCCGATGCTGGAACGCTGAGGTGATGCTCAGCAGTTCTTCCACAATGCGCGCCGCATCCGCATCAAGTTGATGTGCGAGATGCGCGCCTGACAGGGTGATGCAAATGTTGCCGGGCGCGATATCGATGCGGTCGACCAGTTTAAGGCAGTGGTGCAGCGCATCCTTAACAGCGGCAGCGTCGCCTTCGAACAGTTCGGACAAGCGCGCTCCGATCCCGAAGGTTTCATCGGCGGTCGCCTCACACAAGATGCCTGCACGCACCTGTGGTTCTTTCAAATGAAGCCTGACGAGATCAGCGACCTTGTCTTCCAACTCCGCTGCCGGCAACCGCCATCCCGATGGATCACGTGGTGCCGTTCCGCGCACCAGCCGATGGGACACATAATATCTGAGCTTGCGGCCTTTGGCGGTTTTCGAATGGCTGGGCGTCAGCCGGTCTCCGGTCTGATCGAAGATCCTGCCGGCCAGCGGCGATGCCGATGCTTTGGCGCCCTTGCGGTTCCGCTTCGTGAATGTCCGGTCTTTTGCTGCATCCGATTGAAGCTGATCCTGGATGCTGTCCCAAACCTCAGGGTCGATCAGCGGAGGGTGCTGGCCGGGATAGACTTTCGCGTGGTGCCGGATGCGACCGGCATAAACGGGGTTCGTCAGGATGTAATGGATGTGGCCGTAGCTGAATTGCGCGCCGCCTTTCACCCTGCCCGAGAGCAGCGTTCTGACCGGGGTCTTCAGACCAAGGGCATCAACCGCTTCTTTAACGACGCGCGTATTGCGGTGCTCGAGATACAGGTCATAGATCGTGCGGATGACCCCGGCGTCCGGCTCGGCAATCTTCAGCGATCGTCCATCAGCGGCATAGCCCAATGGCACCGTCGCGCCCATCCAGAGCCCCTTCTTCTTTGACGCCGCAATCTTGTCGCGGATGCGCTCGGCGGTGACTTCGCGCTCAAACTGCGCAAAGCTCAGCAACATGTTCAATGTCAACCGCCCCATGCTGGTGGCCGTGTTGAAAGACTGCGTGACCGAGACGAACGACGTACCCGCCGCATCCAGCCGCTCGACCATCTTGGCAAAGTCCGCCAGCGAGCGCGTCAATCGATCAATCTTGTAAACAAGGATCTGATCCACAATACCCCGGTCAATGTCAGCGAGCAAGCGCTGGAGTCCAGGCCGCTCCATGCTGCCACCCGAAAGACCGCCATCGTCATAGCTCTCTGACAACAACACCCAGCCTTCCGCCTTCTGGCTGGCGATATAGGCAGCACAGGCCTCGTATTGCGCATCGAGGGAGTTGAACTCCTGCTCCAATCCTTCTTCCGAGCTCTTGCGGGTGTAGATGGCGCAGCGGATCTTCTTCATTGGACAGTCCCTGTGCCGCTGTTCAGACCAAAGAACCGGGGGCCTGACCAGCTGGTGCCGGTTATTTGCAGCGCGATGGCCGACAGGGATTTGAAGTGGTCGCCGTTCATCGCGAACCCATTTTCCAGAACCTCGACCTGGTACCGCTGGCCATTCCACTCCCGCACAAGCTGCGTGCCGGTTTTGATAGCGGGCGCCGGGGCTCTGAGCTGCTTGCCACCGGCAGCGGATTTCAAAGCGCGCTTCACCTCTGTCGTCAGGCCCCCGAACGCGCGGCATTGCGCATCCCAAATCAGCGCCTTGCGCATGAAGATCATCGACAGGAAGTGTGGCGGGGCGTCGCCAAACGCCTCCGCCCAGGCGACGCGCAGAGCGGCCCGATCCATCTGGCCGAGTTCTGCCCAGTGCGCAGCTATGTCCGTATTGTCCGCCATCAGGCGGCATCCGCCGGTTGGGCCGTGATGCGGTAGCTCAGGGCTTTCCCCTGCCCCGGTTTCTCGGCGGAGATCTCAAACCCGGCCTTGCGCAGGCCGGTCAGTGCCGCCCGCGTCGTGTGCGACTGCCAGCCGAGTTTGGCGCTGATCGTGGCAACATCCGCCCCGGCCTTCCGGGTCAGCATCTGGATAAGCTGCGCTTTCTTGGTTTTGGGTTTCGATGATTGTTTCATTGATCTTCTCCATATTGTTCAGACAGGTCGGAATTGATCCTGCTACTGAGCAGAGCCCGGAAGTCCGGGCGGAGAAGGCGGCGCACAGCGCCAGGTGCGTCGCGACACAGACAGTACCGCTCTGTTTGGCGCACAAGTCCAGCGGAATTACAGCCATTTAGCGCATAAAAGCAGTCACACGATAAACAGATTCAGACCCCCGCAGAAGCGCGCCAGACTCTTGAGCGACTTGAGGGCACCGCGCCGGGCACGCTTGCCCAAACCGACGACCAGAACTAAGAAAACCAGACCCGCAGCCTCTCGTTATGAATAAGGGGCCTCAGGGGGCAGGTCATAGAGCTTGCGTCAGTTTCCGAGTTTTCGGGGGTATATCGGGTAAGACCTGGATCAGGTTAGGTGAAAAAGTCACCTTATCGAGGTTCTGTCCAAGGGTCGCGTAGGCAGTAAGAGGGACCCTGCCAAAAAATCCTGTCAAAAGGTCAACTAAACAGTAACTTGGGTGCGTTCGCTCGTGTTTTGGCCATGGACTTTAGGGGGCGCTGAGTTCAAGCTATCGTCCGAAGAAGAGATAGGTTTGATGGAAGCTAGTGTATCAAAATATTTAGAAAAGTTAGACGACTTCACCTTAGAACGGCTTCTAGGAACAACAATTGTTCGGGCAGTTCGCGGCGCATTCGATACGAACATAAAATCGGTGATGGCAGACCTTGTTGCCAAGAAGCTGGGCAAGTCTGCTTTGGATCTTCGTGATTTTCGATTACTTTTGGTCGACACCTTGTCTGAAAGGGAAGCGCTAGAATTTGCTCAATCACTGCAAATCAAACATGTAGAACGCTCAAACGCACATTCGAAATTGCGCGCCCGGTATCGCTCCAGCTTCACAAGTGAAAAATCTCGCGAGCTAGTAAATTTTTTCTCGTTAAATCAGGAGTATGCCAAGTCGGTAGCCGAAGAGACTAGGCTCGATTGCGAGACTGTCTCTTCATCGTACGGGGAGCAAGTAAGGATTTCCGGATTCTTACACGGGTACCAAAAGAAGGTGAAGGATCAGATCTTGGATACCCTCAACCGTCCAGGCAGACGTGTAATGGTCCAAATGCCGACTGGAGCCGGTAAGACATTCACCGCATTGGAAACGGCAGTCGATATCCTTCGAAAACCCTACCAAGACAAGTTTGTTGTTTGGCTGGTGAATTCCAACGAACTGGCTGAACAGGCGCTTAGGTCCTTTACCTCACTTTGGAAGATAAAGGGCGATCGCCCAATCTCTGTCATGCGTTTGTTCAAGGACTTTGAGCCAGACTTTGAACAAGTTCAGAGTGGCGGCGTTGTCTTCACAAGCTATGATCTCTTTTTCTCGATCCTGAGCGGAGACTCGGACGCTAGGAGACAGAATTTACGACATTTAATAAATCAGACAACATATCTGATCGTTGACGAAGCACATGCCGCTATCGCGGACACGTATAAGGCATGCATAAATCAGTTCATCGACAACGATGTAACGCAGATAGTCGGGCTATCAGCCACTCCATTTCGGCAATCTATAGAGGAGGGGAACGAACTAGTACGTCTTTTCTCAGGCAATCTCATATCTATTGTGGATGAAGACGGAGGCGCGTTGGGAGATCCGATCTCATATCTTCAAAGTTCAGGATATTTGGCACGTCTAAATGTGCAATCTTTAACTTCTGAGTTTGCATCCGATGCGTCCAATGAAAACACTCTAATGAAGGCGCTAGCCGAGGATGGGGCTAGGAATCAGGAAATCTTGAGGCAGCTGAGAATTCTCGACAATGATAGGCGCAAAACCTTGGTGTTTGCCTGTACGAAGGATCACGTGATTGCACTATATGTGATGTGCTTAGCGGAAGGTATCGGCGCGGAGTTTATAACTGGAGACACGCCGCAAATCGAGCGACTTGGCATTCTAGAACGCTTCAACAGTGGCAAGCTCAACATCCTCATTAACCTGGAGATTCTTTCAACGGGAATTGATCTGCCCAATGTCAATACTTTGCTGATAGCCAGGCCAATCATGTCTCCAACGCAGTACTCACAGGTAGTTGGTCGCGCTCTTCGAGGGCCGCTAAATGGTGGAAACGAGGAAAACACAGTGATCAATGTTTTGGACAACATAACGCACTACTCATCAGTTTCTCTTCTTTACAACGAATTCAAGCAGCAATGGGGTAACTAATGGCTACCTATTTTACATATCAGGCGCTGGAAAGTCAGAGAGCGTCGGGCTATCGCAATACCACGTTCGCATTGGCTGAGCTAGTAGACAACTCTTTTGATGCAGGTGCTTCTACATGCAAAGTTATCTTTATCGAAAGGCGGACATCTGATGGGCGCAAACGCATCGATGAGGTTTTGATCGCGGATGATGGTGACGGAATGAACACCGGCGATCTTGCAGATTGTTTAAAGTTTGGCGGCGGTACAAACTTCGACCTCGATCAAACTGTGACCAAGGGGAAAATCGGAAAGTTTGGGTTTGGCCTTCCTAACGCGTCTTTGAGCCAATGCCCTAGCGTTTTTGTTTACAGTTGGACCGATCAGGAGGCTGTAAGATCAAGCCGCCTAGTTCTTTCTGAGTTAAAGGATGCTGATGATGTTGATATCCCGCCGGTAGAAGAGTGCCAGTTACCTGCGCATTACGCAAAGCTTGGTGCTCTTCTGAAAGAAAAGTCGGGAACAGTAATCTCGTGGCGGGAGTGTGACCGATTATCAAACGCTCGGGCCGAAACGATCATTCGCAAAAGTGAGGAATTGTTAGGCAAGCTATACAGATACTTGCTAAGTGATGGAAAGAGCATAGAGCTAGTAGTTTTCGAAGCAGAGGGTCCTGGAGGTTCCCGGTTCATCAAGACCCACGAGCACAAGTGTCGGCCCAACGACCCGTTGTTTCTGATGCCCAATACCGTAATTTCAAGCGTGCTGTTTTCTGACGCAAGTAAGTCGACAGGAGCGGAGGTCGCTCGGGACCCAGCGCAGTATTATAAGAAATTTGTGACTGACGAAAATACCTGTGAAGCAACCAATATCAAAGTAGGAGACCACTGTTATGACTGGTCGTTTTTTTGGCGCGGAAAAGAGTACAAGTTCCAGATAAAGACGACTAGAGCGCACGATGACATTCAAAAGCCAGGAATAAGAGAGGGGGGCTCTACATCGGTTGGAGCATTTTACAAAAAGCACGAAAGAGAGTGCATCAGTTTTGTAAGGGCTAACCGCGAAATAGCTGCGGACCATTTTGGGTTCTACAACACATCCGATCCAAGGCAGAGATGGTGGAGCGTAGAAGTATCGTTTGACCCTTATTCAGACGATCTCTTAGGCGTTCATAATAACAAACAAGGCATCGAGTTCGTTTACACTGACGAAGGTGATCCGACGCAGATCTTCGATAAGTACACGGCAACATTACAAGAGGCGCGCGAAGAGCTTTGGAGCCAACTAACGAAGCAAATTACAAAAGCTAGGCAAGCTGCATGGAAAGAAATACTCGGTGCCGAAAAGCGGTTTAGAGAAAAAAATGTCCCGGCTGACACCGAAACCGAAGATGTTTTGCCTGGCTCTAGTTCAACAACCAGTAGAAGGTTGATTGAGACTGACGGTGAAAGGCAGGCACGGTTCACCGAGGAAGAACGCGAGGAGTTGGTAGAACGACTTTCTGAGCGCTTTGCTAATATCCCCAAAGAAAAAATTGAAAATGCGGTGAAAGTTTACGACCAGTCACTACTGCCAGGTTGCCTGCTGTACTGTCCTTCTGAATCTGACCGACTATGGGATCAAACTAGCATCGGCGGTAAATTTTTGGTCGTGATTATTAATACCAATCACAGGTTCTACGAAAAGATGATCCTACCACTCATGGAGCGCGAAAGCGAACTTGGCTTGGCGACGATTGAGCTGTTTGTTGTCAGTTTGGCGGTAGAGGAATCCGAACGATTTGCATCGGACAGTAAGTCGGAAATGATGCAACAGTATCGAACATATGTAGGTATGCACCTGAATCGCTATCTTTTCGAGATTGAGGAGATGGAGTCAGACGAAGTCGAAGAGGCCGTTTGATTTGAGGCCAGAGCTGCTCTTTGTAAAGTACCGAGACATTCGACGGATTTCTGAACTGTCGGAAGCAGAGCTTGTAAACTTAGGTTGGAGAATTCGAAAAAGATACATACGTCACTCTGCTGACTCTGCGGTCGAGTCTTTGAGGTCATTCGCGGAAAAAGCAGTGGATGGACAGGTCCCAAATGTTGAGCATTTCGGAGAGGTCTACGTCGCGCTTCTTCAAGCGCAAAAATGGCGGTACGACAAAGATGCTTTGTCCGTGGATCCTCCCCACGCCCAAGAGTGGGATGAGATGGACACACTCCTTCGGGCATGCTCTTCCAACTTAGATTTAGCAGCTCAGTACCTTAGCGACCAGGGCCTCCTTCCACTTGCATTAGCCTCGGAAGAAACCGGCTATGCTTTTCATCGAATAGTTGTCCTCTCGCTGTTGGGCCGTGCCACAGGGGAGGTTTCCTTGCCCCAAAATGAAGCTTTGATCAAAGGAACTACTTTTGATTTTGTTCAGGCTCTAAGAGATCAGTTTCCAGAAATAATGGAACTTGGGTGTCTCGAGACGCTATCTAGCGAAGAAGACGTCCTTAGTGCATTCGGTTTCTACCTTACGCCAACAAAAGTGAAGCTGTCCGAACTTAGCCCCGTACGTTCAACGTCTCGAACGCTAACCACTAAGTTTGAAGAGCTTTCTATTGAAAGGTTCTTGTTGGTTAGGGACGTTGGCCTCGCTCGTACTGTTGTCGCAAACAAGAACAATCGTTTTGTCAGGGAACTGCTGAGTTTGGACCCGACGCAGCGTCTTGCAACTGAGTTTTTCAATGCCTACGCAGACGCTATGGAAGCTATGCCGACTGAAGAACAGAAGCTAGCTGTCTTCTCCTCTTACTTGGCAATGTCGCTCGATCAACACTTCCGTGATAACAATGCTTGAAAGCGCAACCGGCGCTCGACCAATTTGAGGGCTCCGCGCCTGACGCGCCCGCTCAGATCGATTACTAGAATTATGTAACCCGTACCCTAGAACTCCAGTTGTGAATAAGGAAGCACGGTAGGGCAAGTCAATTGAAAGGCCATATTTAGACTTTGCATTGTGGGGAGTTACGCAAATCGCTTCTCGCAATAATCCAGGATTTCTTCTCCAATCAGCTCGCGAGTCGATGCGTCTGTTCGAATAAAAAAGTAGTCAGCTCCTTTCAGCTTCAAGAAAACTCTTCGATCAGACTTTGTTACTCTAACACCGCAAACCAACAAACCGTCGATTTCTTCAAAGTCTATCTGCAAATAACTATTCAAATGGTTGAACACAGCCGAAGGAAAGTAGTCTTTTACCAAGTCGACAATCATCCTCCGATATCCGTCTTGGGATTGATCTTTCAGTTTTTCAAACTCCCGCTCGACGCCAATAACTTCGTCTATGCCTGTTTCCTTGTTCTCTCTTACGCCGATTACCAGCAAGCCACCGTCTGAATTCAAAAATCCAGCTATAGACTTCGCGATAATGATCTTGGACACAGCCTTCCCATAAATATGCAGCTCTTTGGACTGTGGCCTGTGATTTTTGATGTCTTCGGAGCTGTAATTTGAACTCCAAAGTGCATCAGATTTAAATTCAACATGATGATTTTCGCCAAGGGAAATCACTTCTTCCAAGGTAAGTTGTTTGTCGGAAAGAGGTTTTTGTTCCGACACCGATGCTGGATTATCGGAGGTGGAGTATCCGCCTTTTGATTTGACGCGACCAATCTCACCGGACTCCAATTTCACCAAGATACCATGTGGATGATTACGATTTCTTGTAAGAACTTCTGCGACCACTCCTTTGACAAGCAGCTTTCTTGTCCGATCTGATCTCGGGTTAATCTGAACAACTTGACCTACTGATACATCCATTGATTTTCTTTCATGATTTCCCACGCAAGACGTTCACTGGAGGCCAAGCCTACCGTCGGCATAGTAGAAATATGTCGCCCTGCCCCCGGTATGAAGCACCGATGGCAAACATGCTGATATGAGCCTTCTCCCATGGAGGGTATTTCCCTCAAAATTATTAACCTGCGCCTCACAGACCTCATAGCTAGACCGCCCCAAAACTGTTCAGCTCTCTATCTCACGCATGAAGTCGCGAGCTATCTGCCCCCAAGTGATCCGAGTATCTTGCAATTGATCAAGTTCACGATCGTTAGCTTCATCCTCCATACGTGCCCAAGCGGTAAGCAGTAACTTCAAAGCAACTAAGGCCGGCGTATCTTCTTCATCATCGCCTTCCCTAAGTAGCTCAATGAAGTTCTTGTATGCTGGATGGCGTGTGTTCAACTTGATGAAATATTCTCCACGCTCCTGTGCGAGGTCAAAAATGGCTGGAGATGACAAAGCCGCTTCGCTGAACATGTAGCGAATGCCCGAGCTGACTGCTTCAACAGACAGCGCTTCCGCATGTTCCTCCTCGTAACCGGAATCCAGATAAGCTTGCTTAACAGCCTGCCGGCGCTCATCTTCAGTAGCATTGGCAAATGCATTGTCGGAAGCAGTTGCTTTTTGCGCAGCCCTAATTTCGGTGATCCTGGTAGCCGTTGTTTCAGCCCTGCGAGACTTCTCTTTGGTTTGGCGACTACCTGCATTCTGCTTGCGTATATGTTCACGCAACGTCTTCAAACGTGATGCCATCGCAGTGGAGACCCTGTAGTTAGCTAGCTTTGGGTCCTTAGTCTCTTGGAGCTGCTCCATAAGTTCACTTGGTGACATCCCAAGTGCATCAGCATCCTCCTTGTAGTCTGCAGCGTAAAGGTTCGTCGCAGCCTGCTTGTCATTCGTAACCCCAAAGATGTCATCCAGTTCTGGCTGAAACTCGATTTCAATCCCCCACCAACGCTCGCGCGGTTCACTAGGATTGACCCAAGTTTGGTTCATCTCAAGCTCGCGCCCCGCTCGAACGATGCTTACGCCTACATTCCTTTTCAAGAATTTACCAATTGGAGTAGCTCCACCGGCCCCGCCGCCCTCCCCGGCAAGCCGTGTATCCTGCTTAGCAACAGAGTACCGAATGACAATGTCGCTTTCCCGACCATCGGGTAGCGTGACCTTGATCTCATCCGGCTGACCAAACTCTTCAAAAGCAGCTTTTTCGGCGAACTCATCTGGAGCCGATGTCGAGGCGGTTAGCATAAGTGGATCATTTGGACGCACATAAAGGTGATCGAGGAGTTCGTAGTCAGAATGCCCAACGGCGTCGTATGCCGAGAAGCGGATCTTTACTGATCCATCAGCGATAAAGCGACGATACAAGCGACCAATTAAGAATTCGGAATTCCGAAAGAACGCCCGATGCCTGACCCACGTTGTCTTATCCAAGTTACGCCAAATTACGAGGGTCCCGCTTTCCCCGATGCCTGATTCGACAAGTTGCTCGTAATGCCCTGGTAGCACCTTTTCTTGTGGTTCCGGGACCACCCGCATGCGTCCATCTAGGATGTGGTCAACATTCAAGAATGTGTGGTGACACTTTCCATTCTGCCAAGAATACACTTCAACGACTCTGCACTGAGATATCGAGGCATTGGGTAATCCCATTCCAAACTTGCCAATTCCCTTTTGATTTTCTGGGTCCAAATTTGTTCCATGACCAAACATTAGAGCCTTTCGAAGAAGGCTAGGATTCATCCCAGAAGCATTATCATATACGATTATCTCATCGATCCGCTTAGTCTGCCTCGAGCCGATCTGAACAGGACGTTCAAGACAAACAACTTCGACATTGGTCACGTCATTCCCACACGCAAGTCCAGCCTGAATACTGTTATCAATGAGTTCAGCGACGGCGTGGTCGGTACTCTTAAAGCCACTTGAACGCATCGCTCTGATAGCGAGATGCGGAGGCACAATATCGTACACATCCTTTGATGAGTGCTGTTCGAAAGTTTGCATGTCTTCCATTTTTTACTGCTCCATCCAAAGATCATCCCAAAAGGTGAAAGCCTCTCCGAGATTTCTAAATCCGTATTTTTGATCGACTACTGTGATTACTTTACATTCATTTGTTCCGTTGGCTTTGGACCCTCGAATTACACGGCCAACCATTTGGCTGTACAACACAAGAGAGTCGGTTGGCCTCGCGATTATTGCCACGTTGGCCTTCGGCGCATCAAATCCAGTGCTCAATACCCCGTAATTGCATAGCACGGAAATTTCGCCAGCCTTGAATCTTTCGATTGACCGATGACGTATTTGTCGAGAAGTCGAACCGGTAACGCAGGCCGCACTAACGCCGCGCATCTTAAGGAGAGCGGTAAGTGTATTTGCGTGCTCAACTGAGCAGGCGAACAAGATAACAAGGCCACCGTCCTTAGCTTCTTTCTCAGTCCTCAGCAGAATGCGCAGGTTGCGCGCCGTGTCTTCGCCGATCCTTTTCAGGGCAGCACGGGAGACATCACCTGTTGACGCGAGCAGATCAATTTCGGTAGCGCTCAGATCTGCGCCGCCATCGTATTTTATCTCTTCTGTCGTGACCTTGGCGAGATAACCTTCCGCTACCAAGTATTCTACAGGGCTCTCATATCCCTCGACATCAAGCGTAACTTTCTTTCTGTCAAAAAAATCCGCGAGTTCTTCATCTTCGTCGATGTCCAGCCAGCTACGCCCCGGTGTTGCTGTAAGTCCGAGAAGCTTACAGCTACCCCGCGGAGCAAGAAGTTCAAGAACGTGACGATATGTGTCGGCGGTGGCCTTGTGAGCCTCGTCAATGACAACAAGCCCGGCGCTCCGGCCAAGCGCGAAAAGCGCCCCGTCTCTAGTCCTGCTAAAGGCGAGCGCATGCGCTGATTGCAAACTAATTACAACAAATGAATTTTTTGGCTCCCCTATTTCTTCGGAAGCGTGCGAACCAAAGTGGCGGACAACGCGTATTTTTCGGTTGCCCAAAGATTGCCAAGCCCGTTCAAACTCGGAAGCCGCTTGCTCACACAGCTCTTCTGAATGCGCCAACCAAACTGCGGAGCGACCATCTGCCAACTTATTTCTAAAAAGATCTGCTATTACGTTCATCGCCGACCGCGTCTTTCCCGCTCCGGTAGGCATGTGGAGAATTACGCGATTACCGTCGCCGGAAAGCGCGTTTTGAACGCGGTTAACGGCGTCAATTTGATGAGGGAACAGCGGATAATCTGGTTGAATTTCAATTTCTTTTGGAGATTGGAAGCTGTCCTCGTCTTCAAAATTCACTTCCCACGGGTCCAATCCGAGCCATGAGATGAATGCACTGTAGGCATCACTGCCCTTTCGAAGCTTGATTTCCGCCAACTCTGACCATGGCGCCAAGCCGGGCAAACCAAGACGCTGCGCGAGATCTGTTGCTTCGTCTCTGTTCAGGCTGTCGAAAGCGGCTGTTCGGACGTCTTTCCGCGAGACAAGGACGCCTGGGCCTGCCACATCGACCAAAAGATCTGCAAGAGCCTTTGGGCCAACGCGCCGCTGATCTAAGCTAGCCAGAACATCCACGGCTTCGCGCCCAAGCAACTCGGTAAGCTTCTCTTCTCCTAGTCGAGCAAGAATTGATCGTTGTTTGTCCATAAGTGAAATGCTACTTTTTCGGGAAAATTACTCATTAGATACGAGCAGGAAATGTCGGTAAACGAGGAATTTGAAGGGCTCTCAGAGTTGGAGGCAGCAATTGTTCTTTATGCTGCTACAGTGGTTTCAGATGGCAAAGTACGCGACAAGGAAACTTCAGAACTCATACAACAAATCAAACTTATCGTTGGAGATTCTGTCAAATCTATGACTGTGCTCAGAGCCAACCTCTCAGAGTTCCTTCAGCATCTGAACACCCCTGAGGAAAAATCTCCGCTGAAACTCGAACCCGAAGAAGTAAAATATGTAGCAGGTCTAATAAAAGACGAAGATCTAAAAATACAGATTATGAATGCTGTTTTTGAAATCGCCTATTCGGATGACGACTATCACGATAGCGAACGAGAAATTGTAACCACCCTTAGGGAATGTTGGGGCGTCTAAATGGCGGACCTCCTCCACGGAACATCTCTTCAGCGCAAGCTGCTAGAAGTTGCCCAAAAGTCGGAACGAGCCTGGTTGGTTAGTGGTTTCATCAAGTCAGGTTTCCTGCCAAGGATTGGGATCCGCGAGGATGCAGACCTCCGAGTTGTATCAAGATGGCGGCTAGGCGACCTCGTTAGCGGTGGGAGCGATCTTGAAGCTGCCCACGAGGTCTTTGCCTTTGGAGCAAAGTTTTTAATCCACCCAAGGATACACGCAAAAGTGTTTCTCTTCGACGAAACGGCATTTGTTGGAAGCGCCAATCTTACGGGTTCTGGTCTCCCTAGTATCGAAGGAACAGGAAATCTCGAAGCCGCAGTCGTAACTAAAAACACCTCAGAGATCGTCGAGTTCATAGACGACCTAACAAAGACTTCGGTGCTGTTGACTGACAAGCTGTTGAAAGAGATCGCAGATGAAGTCGAGCAACTGAGATCCTCTCAACCTACTCCAGCAACTGACACCTACTCTAAAATGCCTACGGCGTTTGAGCGCGTTGCAAAGGAGCAAACGACGAGATCCTTTACTGGCGCTGACTTTCCGTGGTGTGAAAGACCGGCAGAGGTTATGGTAGGCACAGCATCAGATCCCCGTGTCGCGCATGACCTGGAGCTATTTTCACTAAACTCAAACCCGAGCCTGCCAGAACTTAAAGAAGCATTTCTTAACAGTCGTTGCTACTCGTGGCTTAAAATGCAAACTCAAAGAGACACTCGTTTTGGTGAACTTACAACACGATTGCACAACGCCTTGGATGGGGATCCCAAGCCATATCGCAAAGATGTGAAAAAACTACTGAGTAATCTATTGGCGTGGTCCATCGAGCTGGATCCTGACGGAATACATGAGCAGTCATATCGGCGCACACGAAGCTATCGATCGTTGGACTAGAAATGTTGTCCCATTGCGCTGCTGTTACGTGGCATCTTGTCTGAATTGAAGTACTCAATTCATGATCGGTAAGAAAAACCTTGATTAAATAGATGTTGTGTATCGACTAGCCAGGCACATCCATATAGTGTGCTCTTAGGAGATATTACAGCCACAATTATCAGCAGCAGAACACAGCCATGCGTCCTGAAATCTATCTCGATAACAACGCTACGACTCGCCCACTAGCGTCAGTGGCCGATGCCGTTAATGTCTGCTTGACCGAAAATTTCGGCAACCCCTCAAGTCCTCATGCAAGAGGGAGACGCGCCCGTCAAGCACTTGAAACCGCGCGGCAATCCATCGCTGAACTTATGTCAACTGACCTAGCCAATGTCATATTCACGTCCGGAGCTACCGAAGCGAACAATACGGTCATCTCGGCAGCTCTGAGCAAAGGACAAAAGATCGTTTGCACTTCCGGCGAGCACCCATCGGTAGAATCCGCCGCGAAATACACAGATCATGATCTCATCGAAGTGGGCTTAGACAGTGACGGAGTAGTCAATCTCGCCGCGCTACGGGAGGCGTTGAATGCGCACCCAAGATCTTTGGTTGCGATGCACTGGGCAAACGGCGAGACCGGTGTCCTACAGCCTGTGGATGAGGTCTGCGAGCTGGCAACTTACTTCGGCGCGAAAACTCTGTTCGATGGAGCTCAAGCGGTGGGACGTGTACCGCGCGACGAGCTCTCAGCCAAATATAGTTTTCTTTCTTTTTCATCTCACAAACTTCATGGCCCACAGGGTGTTGGCGTTCTTTGCCTTGGAGACAACAGTAAGGTTACTCCCCTAATTTCGGGTGGCGGACAAGAACGTGGATTGAGGTCTGGCACGGAGAATCTACCGGGCGCAGTCGGATTTGGTGTCGCGTGCAGGGAGCGGCGTCTTTCGTTGGAAGGCGACCTCGAGCACCTGCGGCAACTGAGAGATACCTTTGAGGCCGCGCTTTCAGAAGGTCTGGAAGGCATTCGCATCAATGGGAAAGGCGCCCGGCGTGTCCCGAACACTTCGAACATCACTTTTCATGGCGTGGATGGGCAAGCTCTTGCGGCACGCCTCGATGCAGAAAACGTGATCTGTTCTCAGGTTTCCGCGTGTTCATCTGCGCGCCCATCACCCTCAAGAACCCTTATGGCTATGGGCATTTCGGAAGAAGAGGCTTTTTCCTCTCTTAGATTCTCATTCTCAATTTTGAACACCATGGAAGATGCTCTTGAGGCAGCAGACATTGTGTCTCAAGAGGCGCGTTTTTTGCGGGAGGTTCTCGGATGTGTGCAATGAAATTCGGCGGGCATGAAACTTTCTTTGTCAGACCTAACTGGCTTACCAAGGGCCTATTCCTGCTAAACGAAGGAGACGATGTTAGTTGGTCGACTAACGAAGCATCCGACGCGATGGGTGTTGGACGGAACATGTCCCGGTCAATCGGTTGGTGGCTCAAAACAATAGGGCTTTCCGAACGACCTGAACCAAGTGCTCCGCTTCAGCTGTCGCCGTTTGGCAAAGTTGTCTTGGAAAATGATCCATACTTCAGCGACCTCGGAACCTGGTGGTTCGTCCACCTATCGCTGGCATTTGGAGAAACCGATAGAATCTTTGGATGGTTCTTCCAACTACACCGCCAAAATCGCTTCAAACGCACGGACCTTATTGAAGCACTTCAATCGTACCTAGTGGCCCAATCGGAAAAAGTACCGTCTCAAAAATTTCTTCAACGAGAAGTGGCGGTTTTGCTTCAAAGTTACTCCCGTTCGGTACCAGCTCCATATGTCGACCCTGAAGAAAATTCTGACTGCCCACTGAGACGTTTGGGTCTATTGGTCTTTCAATCCGAACTTGACCACTATGACCGACGCACACCCAAAGCGCATATCCCACCGCACGTTATAGCCGCGGGTCTCAGCCTCCTGCGCCGAGAACATGACGAACGCCTTTTCGATGTTGATCTGGACGGCGAAGGCGAAGGCCGTCGCGTTGCACGTAGCCTTAATGTGGATACAGATACGTTTGCCCAACTCGTCACGCGATCCGCAAACGCGTTGGGTTCAAAGAAGTTGGCAACGAGGTTTCTCGCGGGCGAGCGCGTCGCGAGCGTGCGAAGCGAACCGCTAGACTATTGGGTAGATGCTTACTTCAAGTCTCCAAGAAAATCTCAAACCGACCGTGTGCTCGAGGCAGCAATATGAGCTTTTTGAAATCTATTAGTATTTCCGAAGACCTTCTTGTTCCGTCACGCGCGACGCATTACCGGCCGACGAAAAAATCTCTCGACATTGTTAGAGCTGTACTGGGCGAAGGTGACAGTCAGGCAACCAGCGTAATTGCCTCCTATGGCAGCGGTAAATCTTTGGCCGCCCTTGTCGGCGGCCTATTGGCAGACGCCGACACAACATACCAATCGGATCTCAACCCAGTAATTGAACGCCTTGAGCGGGTAGATCCGGATCTTGCGGAAGCGTCAGCATCGCGCCTTGAGTCCAAGGCCAAAGGCTCAGTGATTTCGCTTTCAGGTTACGTTCCTGATCTACCCTTAGCTTTGGCGAAGGGCCTCGGCCTCAACAAGCCGAGATCGATGGAAGCCGCCTTGGCCGCTATTTTAAGGTATCTCAAGCGAAACAAGCATGATCGGCTTGCCATCATATGGGACGAATTCGGCAGGCACCTCGAGAGGCTGGTCTCAACCGGACGTTCGGAAGAACTCTTGGAAGTCCAACAGCTTGCCGAATGGGTCGTTCGGAGAAAGGCGCCAATCGCAACCCTTACGGTCCTCCTGCACCAGAATTTTCAGCGGTACAGCGGGAGATTGAGCCAATCAGGTCAGAACGCATGGCGAAAGATTGAAGGTCGCTTTGACACTCTTACGATAGTCGAAGATAGCGATGAGATGTACGAGTTCATTGCCGAGCTGACGTCAGAAGCAACGGGTTCAGATTCAGCGGTACAGTCGTCGAGAACTAACTTCACAGCCCTAGCACAGCAGTCCGCTAATGCTGGGTTTTTTTCCACATTCGAAGACCAAGTACACCTCGAGAACATGCTGGAACAGGCGTGGCCTCTGACGCCCAGCGCCTTCTACCTCCTGCCAAGAATTTCTGCACGCGTTGGTCAGAATGAACGGACAGTCTTCTCTTTTCTTTCAGCTCTTTCATCAGAGACGTCAGATCAGCCAGTAACGATCGAACATCTTTTCACTCACTTTGCAGAAGCGATGAGGCAGGATACTGGCCCCGGTGGAGTTCATCGGCGTCTCGTTGAGACCGAAAGCGCTCGCGCCCGTGCCGAAAGTGAACTTGAGAAAGAGTTATTGGCCGCTGTCTGTTTGCTTCAGCTCGGCGGTGGTGGCGAACGTGATCATCTTTCGATGTCACGCTTACAAGCGGCAATGCTTGCGGGAAGCACCTACCGCGAACAAGAAATCACAGATGCAATTGATGCTCTCGTTGCTAGAAAGTTGCTGCTTTACAGAAGAAGAACAGATGACGTTTCAGTTTGGCATGGCGCGGACATTGATCTGCGTGCGAAAGTCTCCGAGCTCATAGCGGAACTAGCCGCCGAAACAGACATATTGGGCTGCCTAAATGATCTCGCACCGCCACTGTCCTATACAGCTCCTAGGTATAATTTCGACTATAGTTTGACGCGGTACGCACCAAGCGTATATGTCCGCCTTCAAGAGCTAGTCGACCCTGAAACAAGAGATTTCTACGGACGCTTGGCAGACGATAATGATGGTCTGGTTGCATTAGTTGTTGATGGCACCAATCGCGACATTCATGCTCTCGACAAAAGCTGGCTGCAACAGCGCTCCCATCTAATAGTAGCCATTCCTCACCGTACACTCGATTTGGAACCGGCGACTTTGGAACTTGAGGCGCTGAAAAGACTATCACAGGACAAAGAGTTGCTGTCCTTGGATCCGCTTATCGAACGGGAACTTGCCGAACTGAAAACGAATGCCTTTGAATATCTAACATCTCGACTTGAGTTACTCACGGAACCTGAAAACGGCGGCGTTGCTTGGTACTCAAAGGGGCAACCTGTCGAAATGGAAGCGCCTGGGGCAGTTTATGAAGTGCTTTCTAATGTTTTCGAAGACCGGTTCCCCAAGACGCCAAAGATAAGAAACGAACAAATTGTCCGACGCAAAGTGACTGCTCAGAGCAAAAGTGCTCGGAAACGTTGTATTTTGGGTGTACTGGAACGAACTGGCGATCCGGAGTTGGGTTATTCTGGTGCAACTTCCGCAGACGCATCGATTTTCCGAACAATATTTGGTGTGACCGATCTCTATCGCAGCACTGATACTGCTGGCAAATGGGTCACGGAGCCAAGCGATCTGAGCGATCCAGGCATGTCTTTGGCGTGGGGAACTCTTAAAGAGTTTTTCAGCACTCCAAGAGAAGAACCAAAGCATTTCGAAGAGCTGATCAAGCGCCTTACCAACAGTCCGATTGGTTTGCGCACGGGCACGCTGCCGCTTTTGATCGCAGCAGGCCTTAAAGCATTCGGATCTTGTCTTGCTCTGAGACAGAATATCGGAGGCAGATGGGCTTACGTCGACGATATTCAACCGACTGTGGTAGAAGCCATCGCGGAAAATCCAGAGGCCTTCGAACTTGAGGTAATCTCGCGCACTAAGAAACAGGTATCGCTTATCAATCTGCTTACCGAAGAGTTCAATCCTATCTTGGACACCCAAGAAACGGATCAAGTGCGTGCATTCTACGACGCCGTTTATTCTTGGCGGCGAAATTTGCCGCCGTCTGCTCTGAAGGCGAGAGGCTTAGGTGATGAAGCCACGCTACTGCAGCGTGTTCTGCGTCAGACCGATGGAGATCCTGTGCACCTGCTTTTCCGTGCATTCCCTGACATCGCCTCTCGCGACACACTCGACAATGAATGCGTTGCATACATCTCGAGAGCTCGACAGCAAATCGAGCAACTTACGGCCGTCTATACGGAGCGTGCAATCGCGGCAGCAAGAATGGCATTCTCCGGCCAAAGCGCATCTAAGGGCGCATCACTTTTAGATGCGGCTTCAACTTGGGCTAAGATTTTACCGATAACGCTCGACCAGCACACCGCTCTCGATCGCTTGAGCAAAGGTATAATCTCACGAGCGCGACAAGCTTTAAATGGTCGCTATACCGAGGCAAGTTTTGTGAGAGCCCTGTCTGGTATGTTGTCGGGCAAAGACTTTGAGGAGTGGGACGATATGACTGCCCGCGAATTTGAGCAATCTCTTCGCGCTAATCTGAGAAAAATTGAAGATGCAGCTTTGTCATTAGATGACGAAGCAGAAGGCCTCCCACTTTTCTTGGAAAGCAAAGTACGGTCTTTGTTGGATAAGCACGCGAAGGTAGCTGGTCAGAATGCCACCAAGGAACTCATAAATGAAATATTGAGGAAAATCTGATGCAGCCGACCACCCTTGAAGATGCAATTCTAGATACAGAGCGTAGACACATCGTGCCTTTGAGTGGCGGCAAGGACAGTACAGCCTTAGCGGTGTACATGCTCGAAAATCATGGCGATTTGCCGCTAGAGTTTATCTTCACGGATACTGGAGCTGAGCTGCCAGAGACTTATCAATACATAAAGCGCTTTGAGACGATTTTTGGCGTTGAGGTTCAGAGGCTTACGGCGCTGGACCTCCCAGAGCTTAAAGTGAGGAATAAAGACGGCCGCCGCTCGCCGTTCGATGTACTTCTGGACGAGGTCTACAGTGGCTTTCTTCCAAGCCCGCAAGCGCGTTGGTGCACGCGGATGCTAAAGATTAAACCCTTCGAAATGTTCGTCGGAGACTCTGAGTGCTACTCGTATATCGGTATTCGCGGCGATGAAAATCGTGAAGGCTTCGGTGGCGCAGCGAAAAATCACCAAGGCACTTACGAAGCCAAGAGGGCGTCTAAGCCCGTAGCTCTAAGCTCGAAGGAGAACATTCGCCCCGTTTATCCCTTTAAGGATATTGGGTTCGGGATTGACGATGTTCGCGATCTTCTAGACGGCAGCGGGCTAGGCTTCCCAAAGTATTACGAATGGCGATCGCGTTCGGGATGCTATTTCTGTTTTTACCAGCAAGTCGGCGAATGGCAGGCTTTACGAAAGCGCCACCCAGAACTGTTCGAACACGCCAAGACGTATGAAGAAGAAGGCCCCGACGGTCGGCGCTTCACCTGGTCTCAGACCCGATCATTGGAAGAACTAGAGCGCCTCAAAAAGGAATATGAGATTCCTGTGGGCGAACCGGAAGACGGCTGCGCGATATGTCATCTTTGACGATGAATACGCGAAACCTTTTGAAGGTGGCGTGAAGCTGAGAGCTATGTCTCATCGTGCGGCAGACACCAAGGATAATGTGCGGACAGGCAAACTCGTAGGCGGTGCGCTTTATCTCCATCGAAGTGCAATCCATACGCTATCGTCTTCAGAAGCTGATCTGGTTTCTGAAGCGGCGTCGCTCTTGCCGAACGGCTTTGAATGGTGTGTCCTCAAAGTGAACCGAAGGAAGGGCAACCATGTCTCTTTCTTGGACTATGAAGATCTTGACCACGCAGCCTTTCCTGGCCTCAAAAGAAGCTGTCTTGTGGATCTAAGCTCGGGCAAGGCTAAGGTCCGGAACTACTCTTCAGACAACCCTCCAATTCTGCATAGGAAAGAACTGCTTCTGGCATTCGACGACCTAAAGCGCAAAGAGTACGCGCAATTAACTGATCGTTTAGAACGGCTTGGCTTGTTTCAAAACATGCACAAAATGGGCTACCGTAAACAGTGGGAGAAGGTTCTCAGGGAGAACGGCTTGGACAGCAACGGCGATCACTCCGAGTAAGGCAGGTTGGGGGTGCTTTGTCTTAAGGTTAACCGCATGCAATCAAAACGGGGGCAACCAATTGTTTGAAGTGGGCGAGCTTTATAGCCGGGTGAAGGACATCCACGATAAGTTTGGTGGCAGCCGTCAGAGCGGCATTTCACCCTCAGCCCAAGCACCATACGTTTTCATCTTCACTGGAAAGAGTGGTGAGCAGTTTGGCTATGAAGACGGATGGCAGAGCGAAAGCACTTTCCTGTACACTGGTGAAGGCCAGATCGGAGATATGGAGTTTTCCCGCGGCAACCTCGCGATCCGTGATCATGTCAAAGATGGTAAAGACATCCTCCTCTTTGAGATGCTTGGAAAAAGCCAACCCTATCGGTTCCTCGGTGAGTTTGCTTGCGGCGGATGGCAGATAGATCGCGGACCAGACAAAAACGGCGAATTAAGAAATGCAATCCGGTTCCATCTTGTGCGCAAAGGCCATGACGCTTTCACGAGTATCGACCAAGAACCCAAGACACTAAAGACATCATTAGAAGAGCTCAAAAAGCGCGCTTTTGATGCGGTTGTGCCAGAGCGGTCATCGACAATCAAAGATGCGAAGGTACGCCTTCGAGAACGTTCCGAAGCCGTGAAAGCATATGTCCTGGCGCGAGCAGACGGAATATGTGAACTAACAGGGAAGCCTGCTCCGTTTCTCCGAAAATCGGGCGAGCCATATCTAGAAGTTCACCACACCCGGCGGCTATCTGATAATGGCCCAGACGATCCGAGATACGTCGCAGCCATCGACCCGACGGTGCATCGACAGATACACTTCGGAGTCGACGGGGACGAGATGAATGAACGGTTGAAGGAAAAGCTCAAATCTATCGAGCCATAAGAATTAATGCCATCAAAGCTGATGTTTCCATGACAGATTTTCGGATCAACGAGTCCATAGAGCGGCATAAAACCGCGATTCCAAGATCATCAGTATCTGCGCCGATATTTTTGCTCCAATCAGGCGGTGTCATAACTGATGAAGCCTCAGTGCTCGATTATGGGTGTGGGCAAGGGGATGACGTTCGGGCGCTTCAAAAGGCAGGGATAGACGCGCGCGGATGGGACCCGCATTTCAAGCCCGACCCTGAGCAACTACGTAAGTGCGATGTCGTAAACCTCGGATTTGTACTGAATGTCATCGAGGACCGTGGCGAAAGGGTCGAAGCGCTTCGACGAGCATTTTCACTCGCTAAGGAATGCCTCGCAGTTTCTGTAATGCTTATCGGCAAGGGGAATCTAAGCAACTCCCGCCCTTACAAAGATGGGTTCATTACATCCCGCAAAACCTTTCAAAAATACTACTCACAAGGAGAAATTCGGGACTTCATCGCCCAGTCTCTCGACGCAGCACCAATCGCAGCCGGGCAAGGCATTTTCTTCGTTTTTAAAGACGAAGTTGCTGAACAGAGGTTCTTGTTTCGCAAGCAGATCGGGATTCGTAGCAGCGCGACGGCAATGCGGCGTTCATCGCCACGCTCTGCCTTAGTTACGGATAGGGGTGCGAAGGGTGCTGACAAAACCACCATCAATCGGCTGAGTGAAGTCATCAGAGATCTTGGGCGATACCCGGATGAAAATGAACTACCAATATCTTTGCAGAAGCGCGTCGCCGCTTCCAAGCACTCGCTGGCATATCTTGCGAACCTCGCAATTCAAAATGTCGATGCGAACGAACTAGATCAGACAGTCGCGCGAAAATCAGAAGACATAAGCCTCTTTTTCGCTCTCAATGCATTTGGACAGCGACCTCCGTATCGCGAGCTGCCGCCAGAACTTCAACGCGATGTTCGCGCATTCTTTGGTTCCCATCAGCGAGCCATCGCTGAAGGACAAGCATTGCTGTTTTCCATCGGCAACTCAGAAAAGCTGATGGGCGAAGTGCAAACTGCACTAGATCAAGGCATCGGACGTTTGGATGAGGCCAAGTTCCAGTTCCATGTCCAAGACCTTGCTCGTTTAGGACCGGTTCTTCGAGGTTATGTCGCCATTGGGGAAAGACTAGCAGGCGACCTATCAGAGGCGACGCTTCTCAAAATCCATATCGATAGCAAGAAACTGACAGCGCTTTTTTTCCCAGACTTCGAGCAATCGCCTTTGCCTCGATTGGAGAGACGCATAAAGATTGAGTTTCAGACTTTTGACGTCCAAGTGGTCGATCATACGACAGGAAGTAAGGTCAAATTACTATATGAAAGATCGTCGTATTTGCCTGAAGATCACCCGCATTACGTGCTTCAGAAGGATTTTGATGACAAGATCCGCTCGATAGAGGGATTGGATTTAAGTGGTGAAGGCCCGCCAATCGGTGACTTTTCCGCCGCAATGGCCAAGTCCGGCATCAAAGTACCCCAAATGCCTAACGTAAGCTCGAAGTCTTCCGCATTTTAGACAAATAGGTCTGCACTGATAGTGCTGATCGGATCACAGATTGCAGGTGAATTCAAAAGCAAATGCTAAAGCCCATCAGATTTAACCCTTTACTTCGAGACAACCCATAATGAGTCCCTGGCACGATACCGCGTCAAAGCTGGACGATATCTACTTAGGTGACCCTCTCCTAGCCAGACGTCAGATCAAAAACCAGCCTCAGCTTTTGGTGCTCAACAGAACGTATCACAAGTTCCTGCCAATCCGCCGGCTTGTGGATGGTATTTCCGGCAGAGACATGAGCGCGCGAAAGTGCTTGGCACAAGAAGTGCAGCGCTATCGGCATGAACTGAGAAATTCAGGATTTCGGGAAGTCTCAGCTGGAGATGTCGAGCACCAAGAATTGCTCGATCAACTTACAAGTTTTTTAGAAATAGAGTTTCAAACGAAACCTTCACCGTCGGAGAAGACTTTCTGGGTTGAAAAGACCATCACACGAGACGCAGTTATGCGGGCTTTTCAGGAATACGATGATCACGGGATCCCTGCGGGATTCAGAGAGGCCCAAAAGTGGTTCGTTTCAAATCCTAAGACCCAAGCTCCTTATCCCGCAAAGATAATCTGGGGGATCGCAACCAACGCTAAAGGTTCAGACTTCAAATCGTTTGAAGCCCGCGTGGGTCTCAAGAAAGCTGGCTTTGAATGTGCTGATCTCAGCAAATCCCCACCAAACCACAATGGGCGACGGTATCTGGAAGAGGGAGCCGTGCGCTCATCTATCCGGTCAAGCCGAGAACGCAATCCTGTGGCTCGGGCTCTTTGCATTGAGCACTATCGAAAGATGAACAACGGCAATTTAGTTTGCACCATCTGCCACTTCGATTTCGCCGTTGCGTACGGACCTCTTGGAGAAGGGTTCATGCACGTTCATCATTTAAACCCCATTTCTGAGGCCAAAGACACTCGGCGAGTCTCGCCAGAAATCGATTTAGTTCCGGTCTGCCCCAACTGTCATGCCATGATCCACCGCGGGGGTGAAACAAGATCAATAGTAGAAATACTAAGGATACTGACACAGAGCTGACAATTCTCAACTCACTTCAGTTTTCTCCATACTTTTCAGCAAGACGCTTCATTGAGGGAGGAACCGATCCAAAACTCACAAAAATGACCTCTAACCCGCTTTTTCGAAACGGTTTTAGGCTTTTGTCAATCGCTTCATCGATCCAGTGATCACGGTTTCCAAAAGCACCCCCACCAAGTCGAGTAAGCAGCACGATGTTTGATACACCACGCGCACTGTTGACCAAACCAGCCCAAAGTGTTGCTTCATATGCAGCCTCAAGAACCAACCGTGCAAATGGTTCCCACACTTGGGCACCGATGCCCGAGTAAGCAACTGGAAGAGCTGAACAAAATGCCTGAGAAACCAGAAATGGTTTCGGAGGCTGTATGTCCGTGACTTCAACGTCTTTGTGAACGCCTATTCTCAGTCTCCCTTTCAGTTCGTCTAGCTCACCTTGTGTCATTGTGCTGAGCAGAGAATTGATACGCTCCAGGCTAGCGGTGCTTGGTAGCACGTATCCATTCCTCACAGGTAACAGGTCATCAGGATCGACCTGAATCAAGCTTCCAAGAGCACCTGCCACATCGTTCAAACCGTTGATTTGCTTAGTTCCTGTTTGCCCTATCCCGCTGCCAACCGGGAGAAGATAGTTGCGGTAGATGGTTGCTGCACCAGCAGCGATTGCACATGCGGGGCCTTGAGTATGGTCGAACTGGTATATTGAAACGCCGTCTTCGGGCGACACATTTGGGCTCACCATTTCGAGGAGATTGAATTGCGAAGCCACTTGAAACAATGCCCCTTCGAAACGCGGTTCTGATGTATCTGCCTGACATCTCCCACGATGTTTTCTACTGACATTCTCTTGTTTGCAATCTGCGGCGGGCCCGACGCTCTAAGCTCAGCAAGAGACGGTAGTTTCAGATCCCCCACGGCCGGTCTGCGCTCGGAAAACTCTGAGCAGAGCAAACCATCTTGAACCGACAAACGCGATTGCGTGCTATGATAATCAGTTTCCTGAAAGCCAGTGATCGCTTCAAACCAGTCCATGGACGACGATCATCCTTTAGTTGTTATGCTGCGTAAGCAGCCAAGCCTTAAATACACTACAAAGTAGCTGCGCAGAGGAATATCTTTTGAGATTGTCGCGTCGCACCCCTGCAAGAAAGACTAGCGATCCTTTTGAAAAGAAAGCGAGTGAGCCCGCCCTATGCTCTACACTACAAGATATTGGACAATCTTGGCTTTTTGCAATGCGGACTCCGCACCATTTCTTAAGCGAACCAGGTGTATCACGAGACAAGGACAGTCGCGTATTCGAAGCCTAAAATGAACATAGTTTCTTCTCTCCTGCGCCCATTTCTTCCACAATTCATTTTGTATTGCTAAGGTGACAAAACCTGTCACAGAGGTGAAAAATGTCGTATTTTAAGGCGATTGACCTGCTGAGATTGGCGGAACTCGCCACCGCGCGCCGTCTAGGAGTGGGCCTTGCCGAAATCGAAGAAGTCTTCGGGGTAGACCGACGCACGGCACAGCGCATGACAAAGGCGCTGGAGGCGGTTTACCCACATGTCGAAACACGGACAGACGAAGAGCGCCGCAAATTCTGGAGGCTTGCAGGCGACGATTTACGACTAGTTGCATCCCAAGGAATTCGCGACGCAGAACTTACAGCTCTGGAAATGTCGATAAGACGTGCGCAGCGTGATGGGGCGGCGAACGAGGTAGAAAGCCTTCGCCGATTGCGCGATCGTCTTTTGGCTCTCATGCCAGGTCCAAATAAGCGACGCGCAGAAACCGATGCTGAAGCCTTGCTGGAGGCGCAGGGCTTTGCGTCGCGACCAGGGCCACGCGTGGTTTCGGACATGAAGCTCTTGGGAGCATTGACCGAAGCGTTGCGGGCACCTTGGGAACTGAAGATCACCTACCGCGGTGCACAGGACAATGGTTCAAGAGAACGGTTGATTGAGCCACACGGCCTTCTTCTCGGCACACGCAGATATCTCGTCGGTCGCCCATCTCATGGCGATGGTCTCATGCGCCGCTTTCGACTTGATAGAATTGAGCAGGCATCGATCACCTCGCGCAGTTTCGCACGGGATCCGGACTTCAACCTGAACACATTCGCCGCTCAGGCTTTCGGGTCATTTCACTCAGATGCGGAATTTGGACCCGTAGAATGGCGCTTCACTGCTGAGGCTGCACAAACTGCACAGCAGTTCATTTTTCACCCGCAACAGGAAATGGTCGAGCACGCAGATGGGTCTTTGACGGTACGTTTCGCTGCCTCAGGTCTCATGGAAATGGCCTGGCATTTGTATCAATGGGGAGACCAAGTTGAGGTCATGGCTCCGGAAAGGCTGCGCGAAATGGTTGCCGGCCACAGAAGAAACGATTTTCCAGCGCTTCCGTAGATTAAGAGGGAAAGGTCGAACTGGAGTCGGAAAGTCAGTTTAAAGTGGATGAAGCTTTAGAAATCCCAAATGGTTCATTCAAGAGATGCAAAAAGTCGCAAACTGATAGTCCAATTGCCTAGTCGCATGCCGAACGCACACGCTTGGCAGACAGCAACAACCGTTAACCATGACACCTTCTGACACCCCCAAGGCCCATACTTGAAGCAAGCCACGCAACGCTATCAAAACATGATCTTCTAGGAGCCGCGATGACATTTCGCTTCATACATTCCTCCGACCTGCATATCGGTCGAAAGTTTTCGAATATCCCGCAACCAGCCGACGGCAATATTCGCGGACGTCTTATGGAAGCTCGGCACAGTGCGATTGGTCGATTGGCAACGGCCGCGCGGAACAACGGAGCTGCGCATGTTCTGCTAGCGGGAGACACGTTCGACACAGCCACTCCATCCCCGCCCGTCATCAGACAGGCGCTTGCAGCAATGGTGGAAGCTTCCGATGTGACTTGGTGGCTTTTACCAGGCAACCACGACAATCTCAGAGATGCAGAACCCCTTTGGGAGACAATTTGCCGCGAGATACCAAAGAACGTCGTGGCATTAACGGATGCGGTGCCGCACGATTTTGGGGACGTCGCCACGCTGCTGCCCTGCCCCATCGCCTTCCGCTCCAGTGCGACCGATCCCTCCGAGCCGTTGGTCACCATGGCAAGCGACGAAGGACGGATACGGATTGGTTTGGCGCATGGCGGCGTCACCGACTTTACGGATGCTGGAGATACGATCGCCCCCGACCGTGATCAAAGCGCTCGGTTGGATTACCTCGCCCTTGGTGACTGGCACGGGCGATTAGTCGTGTCCGACAGGGTACACTACTCTGGTTCACCCGAGCAGGATCGCTTCAAGCATGGCCGCCGAGGCGTTTGCCTTTCCATCGAGCTCGAGGGATCAGGCGCGTTACCAAGGGTGAAGGAAATTGAGACGGGGGAGTTTCTTTGGACTGAGGTGCCCCTTTCATTGCATCCCCGGCAAGATGCGGATGCCGCGTTGATAGATGTTCTGCCGAAATCGGGCCGACGTGATATCATGATGAAGGTTCAAGCCACCGGTTGGGCCCGGCTTCCCGATCGAACCGATCTGGAACTTGCCGCCGAAAGCGTCGCTCCGGAGTTCGCTCATTTCGAACTGATGACAGATGCACTCGGCACGCAATACGACGCTGCCGATCTGGACGAAATCGACAGAGCCGGTGCCCTACGACTAGCGGCAAACATGCTCAAGGATGATGCCGAGGCAGACAATCTAACGCATGAGGACCGAGAGGTCGCAGCTGACGCCCTCGCCCGTCTCTACGCCTATGTCCGGGAGGGATCAAAATGAAGATCCGCTCCATCACGCTTGATAATGTTCGTCGCTTCACTGAGGCGGTTCGCGTCGGAGAGATCGGAGACGGGTTGAATGTGTTGAGCGAACCCAATGAGCAAGGTAAATCCACGCTTTTCGACGCAATCCAAGCGCTATTTTTCAAATCGCACACGTCCCGCGACAAGGACGTTACAGCTCTTCGTCCCTATGCTGGCGGAGGGCCAGAGGTGTCTGTCGAACTCGACGTGGACGAAGATCGATTTGTCGTTAAGAAACGATGGCTACAGAAACCTGTTGCCACAGTGCACAGCAACGGAAGTCTAATTGCACAGGCCGACGAGGCGGAAGCGTGGATTGCTAATTTACTAGGCGATGATACCGGCGGCCCTTCGGGATTAATTTGGGTTCGGCAAGGCATGACCGACCTGACAGGTGGCTCGACCAAGGAACAGAAAGCCGCACTCGAGGCGCGACGGGACTTGATGTCATCGGTCGGCGAAGAAGTTGAAGCAATGACGGGCGGTCGGCGTATGGACGCGGCGCTCGCGCGGTGTCGAGAGGAACTCGCCGAATATGCTACAAAAACCGGGCGACCTTACGCAAATGGCCCTTGGAAAGCTGCACAGGACCTCGTAGTAAAGCTAGCTGCTCGGCGAGAAGACTTGGCGGCGACGGCGCATGACCTGCAGAAGGCATTGGCTGAACGTAAGCGGGCGCGACAAGACCTGCGCGAGTTAGAAGACCCTGTGGCCGCCGTTGAGCGGCGACAGAAGCTTGAGGCGGCCCAAGCCGCCTATACCACGGCCGAACGTCATGCACAGGAGCTAGAAGCTGAGGCGCGCAAAGTGGACATGGCCCGCCTGACCGCCGACAACGCGCGAAACCAGCTAGAGAGCTTCCAAGTGGCCACTTCCGAAAGGACTGTGACAGCGCAAAATAGCGCCCGGGCAGAGGCAGAAGCGCGAGAGACGAAGGTCACTTTGGAGAAAGAGCGCGCAGCACGCGATGAAGCTGAACGTAGTCTCGAAATTACTCAAGAGGCGCATAAAAAGGCCCAAGTCTCTTACAACCTCGCCATTCGGGCCAAAGCCGCTCGCGACGGTGCTGAACGTCGAGACGAACTGACAGCACGCATAGTAGAGGCCGAGAAGGCACGTAGTAAAATGGAAGCCGCTGCGGCAGAAGCAAAGTCTGGCCCCGATGCAAAAACTATTAGCGAGATCGAAGGCCTAGCAGCGGCTCATGCTACAGCTGTTGCAGCCAGGGATGCCACAGCAACCCAAGTGATAGCCCATTATGCGGAAGGGTGTCATGGGGCCATACGGTCCGAAAAGAGCGACCTTCTCGACGGCCAAGTAGTGCCCATCATGCGGACCACAAGGCTTACTATCGATGGTGTTGGAGAGTTGGAAATTCATCCCAGCGAGTTCAGCCACGATGACAGTTCGGTGGACACAGCGGCGGCGCTGCGTAAGGCACTCGAGGGGATCGGCGCCAATGACATTGACGGAGCGCGTGCAAGCGCCGCCGCTAGAGCCGACGCAGAGCGCCGGCAAGGCGAAGCAAAAGCCGTACTGAAAAGTCTTGCGCCTGATGGACTTGATCCACTACGTGAAGCGATGGCGAAGATCCCGGAGTTGGATGCAGACTTACATGCACCCACGCCGGAGGAGGCTGAGATCGCGCTGGAAAAGACGCGGACCGCCACGGTAGAAGCCAGCGCAGCCCGCGATGCAGCGTCAGACCGAGTATCAGACGCCCGAGACGAGGCAACGCGTGCTGAAACCAAGCTTAATGCGCTGGTAGAACGCCTGAAGCGGGCCGATGATGCTCTGACCAAATACGGAGATAGCACGGAAGCTGACCTATTAGCGGAGGCTAGTCGGACCGCTGAAGCGCTTCAGGCCGCCGAAGATGTTCACAAAACAAAGGTACAAAACGCACCTGATCTTGCTACTACAGAAGCCGCGCTGAACCGTGCCGTTTCGGTTGATCAAAGCGCGCGCGACGAGATAATCCGCCTGAAACCACTGCTCGCTACGCTTGACGAACGCGTTAGCCGATCTTCTGGCGACGCAGTTGAAGAGCGACTGGCGGAAACCGAACAACAGCTCGAGGCCGCGCAAATCACTCTTGCTCGGATCGAGCGTGAGGTGGCTGTTCTGCTCCGCTTAGAAAAAGCACTGGAGACCGCTCGCAGTGAAGCGCGGGAACGGTACTTTGCTCCAATAGCCAAGGAACTCAAACCTCTCCTACATCTGCTTTGGCCCGAGGCAAAACTTACTTGGGGCGAGGAATCTCTTTTGCCCGACACTCTGATCCGCAACGGGCAACAGGAACCAATTGACATCTTGTCCGGCGGGACACAGGAGCAAGTGGCACTTTTAGTGCGCCTAGCCTTCGCCCGAATGCTCGCTGCCGCCGGGCGTGTTGCTCCCATTATTCTAGATGATGCGCTCGTCTTCACTGACGACGATCGGATCGAGCGGATGTTTGACGCATTGCACCGTCAAGCAGGAGACTTACAGATCATCGTGTTGACTTGCAGGCAGCGTGCCTTTCGCGCTCTTGGGGGCAAGGCACTGCACTTGGCACACCTAACCGATACGGAGACCACTCCATGATGCGGGTTGACGGTCAGATCCGCCTCTCAGCCTCCGATCTTATGCGGTTCATGTCCTGTTCTCATGCCAGTTTTCTAGATCTCGAGCGGCTGCACGGTCGGGGGCCAGAGCCTGCCGAGGACAGTGAAGATGCAGCGCTTCTGCAGAGCTACGGCGACGCACACGAAGCTGCGCATCTTGCTAGTCTTCGCGCACAAGCCGACGTGGCGGAGATCGATAACGGCCAACCATTCGAAATCGCTGTCGAGGCTACAATCGCAGCGCTTCACCGAGGACCTGCGACTATATTTCAAGGAGCGCTCGAAGGCGGAGCGTGGGGTGGTTGGTCAGACTTTCTGGAGCGGGTAGAAGTGCCGTCTGAGCTTGGCTCATTCTCCTACGAGGTAGCCGATACCAAGCTGAAGAGAAAACCCGACCCAAAACACCTGCTGCAGTTGGTTCTCTATTCCGATCTACTAACGCCGCTCCAAGGTCGAGCCCCAGAGAACGCGCACGTCCTCCTCGGTGACGGCACGCGAGCAAGTTTTCGGCTGTCCGAATATGCCGACTATGCCCGGCAAGCGCGGGACAGGTTGGAAGCATTTGTCACAGAGCCGTGGCCCACCCGCCCGATCCCCTGTTCAACCTGCGAACTCTGTAGGTGGCGTGTGCATTGCGCAAGTGAGTGGGAAAGCGAGGACAGTTTGTTCCGCATTGCTGGGATCAGCCGGACTCAGGTGGCGAAGCTGGAAGCTGCCGGCGTCTCGACAATGGCTGGGCTTTCCACTTGGCAAGACCGAGTTCCTCGACTTGCCGGTCCAACTCTTGAACGTCTACGCCTCCAGGCCCGGCTTCAAACGGCGCGTTCGGAAAAAGGCCCACATCACGAGCTCCGCCCTGCTGTTGAAGGCAAAGGCTTCGATCTGCTGCCCAAACCAGCGAATGGCGACCTGTTTTATGACATCGAAGGCGACCCATACTATAGGGAAGACAACAGTGACGGTTTAGAGTATCTCCACGGCGTCTGGGACGGCAAAGAATTCACGGCTCTCTGGGCGCACAACCGCGCAGCCGAGCGACAATCACTCCTCGACCTCTTTGATCTTTTTGACGCTCGCCTGTCCGCCAACCCCAACGCGCACATTTACCACTACGCCGCTTACGAGATCACTGCTCTACGCCGCCTGTGCACCCAATATGGCGTTGGGGAAGCACAACTCGACAAATGGCTCCGCGAACGGCGTTTTTGCGACCTTTATGCAGTGGTGCGCGGCGGTGTGGCGGCTTCAGAGAAATCCTATTCCATCAAAGATATGGAGTATCTCTATGGCTTTGAACGTACTGGTGAAGTGAAGACCGCCGGCGGATCAGTAGTTGCCTACGAGAAATGGCGGGAAAACGCAGACCCGGAAATCTTGCAGGAAATCGAGGATTATAATCGCCTGGATTGTGTCTCTACGGAAGAATTACGGGACTGGCTTGTTTCGGTACGCCCTGAAGGACCTTGGCCAGAGCAAGCCCCGCCGCAGGAAGAGCGTCACGATGAAGCGGATCAAGAGGCCGAAGAGCTACGTACTCGACTCGACGATGCCGACTTACCTGAAGGGCGAGCTGAGCTGCTGTTTGATCTTGCACAATTCCACAGACGCGAGGCGAAACCAGCCGCGTGGGCTGTATTCGATGCAGCAGCAAAAACATCCGAGGAGTTGTGTGAGGATATGGACTGTCTTGGCGGATTGACTTCTATCAGCGCAGTTGAGCCGGACAAATCCGCTCAGATCCGTCGCTACCGTTATCCCGCTCAGGAAACTAAAATACGCGCTGGAAAGTCAGCGCAGATATTGCTTGGCGATGATCACGCAACCGTCACAATTCTCGAAATGAACCGGAGATCGCGCACTCTCACGATCAGGATCACGGCCGGAGCACTCGGTGTGAACAGCCTGCCCGACCGTCTAGATCTCTTGCCGACCTTCGCCATTCGCGCCGATCCGATCCCGGCCGCAATAATGGCAGTGGTGGAAGACCAGATCGGTCCTCAGGCCAATCACGTTGCGGACGAGATACTCTCCCGCGCCGCGCCACGCATGTCGGTTCCCTCCTTATTACCCGTTCCAGATGGCGAAGATCCTGTTGTCGCGCTGCAGACCACAACACAGGCGATGCACAACACAGTCCTGCCCGTTCAGGGACCGCCCGGCACGGGAAAGACCTATGTAACCGCACGAGCCATTTTGGCTTTGGTCAGCAAAGGCAATCGCGTCGGGGTATCTTCGAACTCACATGAAGCCATCCGCAACGTACTGAAGGGCTGCATCGACGCGCTGTATAAAGACGACTGGCCTCCGACGATTGAGAATGTGAGCATTGCGAGAAAAGGGAGTCGAGGCGAAGACCCACTCGCTTCGCCTTATGACCGCATCGGCTTGGTTACCAAAAACGACGATCCGCTCCTTTCCACAGCGGACGTTATTGGTGGGACCGCGTGGCTGTTTGCACGATCAGAGCTGGCTAACACGTTTGATTATTTGTTTATCGATGAGGCGGGACAGGTGTCTCTGGCGAACCTCATCGCAATGACTAATGCTGCTCGCAACATCGTGCTCGTCGGTGACCCAAACCAGCTGCCACAGGTCATCCAGGGCGCCCATCCGCACCCCGCAGATCTATCCTGCCTCGACTGGATGTTGGGCGATGCGACCACGGTCCAAGGGGATCGCGGACTGTTCTTGGCAGAGACACGACGGATGCACCCCGATCTCTGCCGATATATCTCCGACCAATATTACGAAGGCCGCCTGACCGCACATGACAGCACGATACAACAGGCGGTCAAGGCCGACGGCCTGCCCAAAGCCGGCGCCTTTCTTGTTCCGGTCAAGCACGACGGACGTGCGCAGGAATGTCCCGAGGAGATCGAAGCGATCCGACGCTCCGTCGAAACGCTGATCTCGGGGACATGGACCGACCGCAATGGCCTGACGCGACCTCTCGTTCCTTCCGACATTATCGTCGTCGCACCTTACAATGTGCAGGTAAACGAACTCTCAGACGCCCTGCCCGGCATTCGTGTGGGAACCGTAGATAAGTTCCAGGGACAGGAGGCTCCTGTCGCTCTGATCTCCATGACAGCCTCAACCGCCGAGGAAACCTCTCGCGGCCTCGATTTTCTTCTGTCGCGCCAACGGCTCAACGTTGCAATCAGTCGCGGAAAAGCCCTGAGTCTCGTCTTTGCCTCGCCGCGTCTGTGCGAGACGCCTTGTGCAACTGTAGAACAAATGCGCCTCGTAAACGCTCTCTGCGCATTGCCTAAATGGACTATGGAGACTGGCCAATGACCCCACAGCCCCCCGATTTCTCAACTCTAAAGTCCCGCCAACGCGCCCAGCGCGAAGACTGGCTGCAAGACTTCTCCTTGCGGATCCATAGAGCCATTAGCTGGATCGGCCGAGCTGAAAAGGAAACTGAAGACCCAGGCGCCGCTTTCCTTTTCTATTGGATCGCATTTAACGCCGCTTATGGCGGAGAACCGTCGGTCTTTGGCGCCCGTGACGAATTCGAAACCTTCTTCCGGCGGCTTCAGCAGCTCGACAACGATGGGAGACTATACGGTATTGTATGGTCGAGCTTCCCGGGTCCAATTCGACTCTTTCTCGAGAACCAGTACGTTTTTGCACCATTCTGGAGACACCATCATGGCGAACGTGATGCGGAGGATTGGGAACAGCGCTTCGATGTGGCCCGTAAACGGTTTCATGACGCCCTAACAGATCGGGATACAGTTAAGATTCTCTCCATGCTTTTTGATAGATTGTATGTCCTGCGCAACCAACTCATGCACGGTGGGTCAACATGGAACTCGGCAACCAACCGAGATCAACTTCGCGACGGCGCTGCCATTCTTAGAGACGTGGTTCCAGTTATGGCCGACCTCATGATGGACGCGCCGGATGGTGAATGGGGCGTGCCGATGTACCCGGTGGTGGAAGGATAGCAGCCAAGATTTATCAACTATTCAATAAATACGCTCTCATTGAGGCAGTTCGACCCGGGCAGCGGCTGGCAACCGGGATTAAATGCTATTTCGGTGAGCCGCTGCTTGTGCAGCGCATTCATGCCCGTGGTCTTGCGAACATCTTCTGACCCTGCTGGGTCAAAACGAAGACGAGTTCCTCACTTACCATCAGACCTGAGACCAGATTCTGATCTATTAAAGATTTGATGAGGCCTTTGTCGGGGTAGCGTCGTTGCCCGTCAGCGAGATCAAAGACAGCGGGGAAGCTCATTGATGGCAATTGCTCCGGGCTGTACCTCGCAAGCTCGAGATAAAACGGGACCGCAGCGAACTTGCGTGCTGTGTCTGCTCGCCGTTCCTCTCTTGGATTGCTTTGCCATGACTGGACGTCATGCGGATTGCGAACGCTCGTCGTTTTCGTGAGCGGTTTGCTGGCGCCAGCATAGCTTTCGGTGATGATACGTTCTGCGTGCTCGGTGCGAACGGCAAATCTCATCGGTTTAATCCCTTCATTGAAATGTTCATCATGATCACAAAATTGTATTCCTTCAGTAACTTCATCGATCTCATCTCTGTATTGTCTTTGATACTTATCGTTGAGGGCGCTCCGAATTCGCAGGGTCTACTAGATGCAACCCTTGCTTGCTAGATGACGAAGGGCACGCTCACGAAAGGTCCTTGCTAAGAGTATTCTTGATAGGGGTGTCAAAAGCTGTCACCGATAGAAAGCCAAGGCGACATTTTTAAGGCATAAACCTTTTCGGCAACTAGCAATCAACAGGATGAATGAAGGTGTGATTTCTTTTGCTTACACAGATCTATGACTAATTCTGTCACCCTCCTTTGATAGTTTGACGCCCTTAGTCATCATCAAGGAGCGCCCTTAAGCAATGCCAAGACGAAGCGTGAAGTCGGATGCAAACCGATTGGAGAAGCTGAAAGCCATAGAGGCGCTGCAATCGGCACAGATTACAAATGACTATCAGAAGCTTGTGGCGAAACTTGCCGGCCCACTACATGACAATGTCGCATTGGTTTTTCCCGGACATATGCAGATGCTGTACTTGCTTACAAATGCTCGCCGTCGGCAAGTCTGGAACGCCGTTCTCGCTGCGGAACGCACAATAAGTAAACTTGCTGAAAGCCAGAACAACGTAACGGCCATGCGCCATGCACTATTGTCCCAAAAATCGGCAGACCTGCTCGCCGAGGCATATGGTGACATGCCCCCTAGTTTCGAAGCGCTTCTCTTTCGCTTTGGCTTTGTTGCGCAAGAACAAGAAACCTATTCTAAACTGTATGCTTTAGCCCACGATGGTCCAAGACTGCGTAAGCAAATCCTGAATGAGAAGCGGCTCTCGTCCGGAACAATCGATCGTTTGTCCTATCTTCCTCAAGAATTGCGGTGCCTTCACTTCGCCAAAAGCTTTCAAAAGGACAGACACGTGCAAACATTTGTAGATATCTACGACGAGCTAAGAGCGGAAAACTTCCCGGATTGGAAGGAACTCAAAGACAAGTTGCATTTAATAGTTCGCCAACGGCGTGACGTTTCTTCGTTCATGCGGTCCATGTATGTCCGCCTACCATTCCCGGCGCAACACGTCCCCGATTGTCATCGCGTTCGCTTTCTCTCAAATGGCTTGGCCATGGAAGCGGCTTCCAAACGGTACAGGAACTGTCTTTCGGAGAAAGTGCCGCAAGCCTTGCGAGGAGACCGGCAGTACTACGAATGGACCGGGAAAAAACAGGCGATTGTTGAAATCTTTTGGCATCGAGCGCGGTGGGAAGTCGATGAAATTAGATTGAAAAGGAACCACTGGCCGTGTGAAGAGCTCTTTAAGACCATTCTTGCACATTTTGCTCGTCATGGTGTCAACGTTAAGCCTGATCTTCCCCAAAAGTTGGAACAGTTTATTATGGAAGACACGTTCGACTTCGGGGACCGTCGCACGACGTTTGAGGATAGAAATTTTGACCTCACCTACGTAGTAGATGCGGAACAAAGATTGGGCCAGGCCATATAACGTCAACGACGGTTTCGCTTTCTATGGAGAAGCGTTGTTGGGCATAGCAGCCACTATGTCGCCCTGGTTTCCGAGGCCAGAAATTCATGCGACGCGCTATCTACTCAAGCTTGTCCCGATAGCGCTTCCTGCAGCAGCCATTTCCGTACGGCGCGGACCGCTCTGCGTCTTCCCGCGCGTTGGTTCGTTGCCAGATAATAGCCCCCAAATCCAAGCTCTATGTCGTTGAGGCGGACCAACGCTCCTGTTTCTACCTCAGTTTGACATAGGTGCCGATCCATCAATACAGCACCCAATCCTGCGACCGCGGATTGAATTGACAGGAGAGCCCCCAAAGGCTTTGGCAGATCAAGAGCCGGAACTTCTTTCAAACCAGATTGGCGAAACCATTCCGGCCACAGGCGGAACGTTGCCTCTTCTATCAGTGGCCCTAACGCAAGAGCTGCAAGATCCAAGTCAGCGCCAGTGTCCGGGGCAAAACCCGGCGCAGCAAAGGCGCTGACGAGAGAAGGGAACAACAGATCGTATCCTTCCGGTGGATCGACGCGCAGATATCTCAAGCCCAGGTCAAAATCATGCGCTTCAATGTCCATAACATCGGTTGTTATCGAGAGGTCCAACTCTATGTCGGGATGCTCCGCTTTTAATCTGGGCAGCCTTGGCACCAGCCATTTTTGCGCCACGGAACTCTCCGTTGTCATTGTGACAACCCCTTTGGGTTCGGCGGTCAATGCGTCCGTCGCCTCAGCAATCCGATCAAGCGCAGGCGTGATCTGAGCCAGATAGATTTGCCCCTGCTCCGTGAGTGCGACACCAGATTTTTGTGTACGGAACAGATGTACATTCAGTCGTTTTTCCAACCCACGTATGTGGCGGGAAATCGCCGAGTGCGACACGTTTAGTTCGTCGGCTGCGCGGGTAAAGCTACCCAACCTTCCTGCTGCTTCAAAGGCACGAAGTGGATTTAAAGGCGGCAGGTTTCTTGGCATGGCGCATTGTGACTTTTTGGAACAATCCATGTCAAGAAACGGCGTTTGTTTGATAAGCAGTCTCCTGAGATTTTGCGGGAGTGTCTAACAACGGAGCACGCCATGAAATACGCAGATACACATGAGTTCACATCACAATTTGAACCCGTGATCTCCAGCTCAAAGAAGCCGAATTCGGTCCGCGAGAAGATCAAATCAAGTTTCAGATCATTGTTTGTTTCGCGTATCGATCCCACGCGTTTGACCCGCGTTGAAAGGCGCGAGATGGGCGTGACGGAGCGCGATATCGACTGGCACAACGCCTCACATGGTCCTTTGATCAAATGAACACGTCGGCTTTGGTCAACCTCGCCAGGACGATTCGCTTATGAGACCTTAAGCCTGCCGCAACACCCAAATCAGCAAAGAGATTGATAAAATCAAAATTACAAAAATCGATAGGTCCAGAGCGACTTCGATCAATTTTCGAACCGGTTCCCACATGAAGAAAACCAGAAAAACAGAGACGAAAATCAAAACCAGTGAGAACTTAAGCATTTCACAAAGATTCCCACACAGCAGCGGCAAAACCTAACAATCTGTAGATAAAAGTAACGACCTGCACGGGATCTCACTTGGCTGTCGCCGAGGTTCTGATGAGTGCTCACCTATTGTTACTCTCGCGAATCCCTCGGTGGCTCTTGTTTCACTAGCGACAGTAGCCGGCGCGCTTAATCCTCGATCGAGCCGCAGGTGTTTCGAGATCAGCGTACTTGCCTCCCGAGTAACGACCACAATCGAGCGCATGACCCGCGGAAATCGCTGAAGCCCCGATATCCACCCAGCGCTCTGTGATGCCGTCTTGGACATAGCATGTGCCTACATGACGGTCGTAGGATTTGGCCCCAGTCAAAAAACACGCGACGGATCTGCCTCGCAAATGGTTGACCATCCACCGCCGGGCGTCGCGCCCCGAAGAGGTACCCAATTCTGGTCCATCAACGCCGTTCAAGCGGATCGGCACACCAGATACAACAATAGTATCGACGTCGCGAATTTGCGCCGAACCCACTACATCGGGTTGCTCGACGGAAAAAGCAGATGTTGCGCTCCCCGCCAGCAGAACTATTGATGTCAGAACGGTCTTCACAGTGGTCCTCCTCATAGGTACGGGCACAGACTGCGCATATGGCGCAGCTCGGCTTCACCCACCCCCATCTTTGCAGCCCCCAGATCAACTTCATCGGTAACAATACCTACGTTCGACTTGGTCGACAGATTTACACGGATAGATACACCATCTGCAAAAGAGGTCGCGTAGCAGTAAGCATTATCGTAGTTCCGCTGCTGACTGGTTTCGTAGTTGTGTCCGGCGGTGACAAACCAGTCGTCGTTATGCTTGCCAGCGACGACTGGCACTTCGACATTCTGAAAAATGGTGTAGTTACGCACGATCTTCGCATTCGATTGAGGAGGGACCTGCGGTAGAGACGGCGCCGGCATAGGCACTTCAACGATTTTTTCGATCTCGACAATTTTCTCAACCGGGACTTCGACAGTCTTTTCGACCTCCACGATCTTTTCTTCTTTTGCCCAAAAGATGCCCTTGCCAATACCAAGCGACGACAGTGTTACGGCCATGCCGGTCGCAAGAATGACCAGCCCCGCCATGCCACCTTTGCCGATCCGCTCACGCATGCGCATTGGTGCTTCGTTTTGGGCAAGCGCTTGCTCGATGGCGCTGAAATCATGCTCTACCTTATCCATCATTAACACTCCTTAGTTTCAGTTCCTCCCGGATCGATCGATCCTTAAGGTTGGTCAGACCCTCCGTGATCGGCAAGTATTTGTGGACGATCCGGTCTTTGTAGACGACCTTCTCCACCGTCTGTTTCCGCCGCCAGCGGCGACGCAACACGTACCGCCGTAAGGCCTGTCCAAAGGGCAGAGCGGGAGGAGACGATGCGATATGCGCCGCGACGAAAGCGGCCATACCGGTGGACAGTGCAGCGGCAGCAGCGACACCGCCGACAATCCATTTTGTTACCTCGTTGGCTTGTTGCTCGGTGACATCACCAATTGGCGTGGTGTACCATTTTGCGGCAATGTCATAGATGATCGAAGCACTTGCTTTTTCAGCCACGTGCAAACGGGCTTTCTCGATTTCAATCCCCAGACTAATCTTGTCAATTACCGCCTGAGCGGCCGCTTTTTGAGCAGTCAGCAATGCCGTGTTGGCTTCCATTAGTTGCTGCTGAACTAAAGCGATTTCCGGACCAAAGCTTTCCGATTTGACGAGAACAGCCCGTTCCGCTTCGGCATCTGCAATCATCGCAGTGATCCGCTGTAATTCTGTCTCGATCAGACCGCCTTCCCGCGCTTGCCAACGAGACATTTCCGCAGCAATATAGTTCACGCGCGTTGGCAAAGACCTCTGAGAGGCTTCTCCCTGGCTGCGTATGACCGGGTTGTCACTGTCGGCCCGGCGCTCGTTGTCAGCCGTTTGAGCATCCCATTCTGCACCAAATTTGTCGCGCATTTCTGATGCTCTGTTCAGAAGCGCGACACGATCTGATTTGGCTTGCGTCAGTTTGGCGCTCAAATCCTTGCTTTCGGCGGATGTGTTTAGGTTATCGAGCTGCGCTTGCAGGGCCGCGATGACAGATTTTTGCGCCTCAAAGGACACATCTGTTTCAAGCCCATCTCTACGTTGCCGCAAGGCCTCTAGCTCGGTTTGTGCGAGTTGCACATCATATTGAACTGAACGGAACCAAGTTGATCCCGCCATCGTTACCGTCTCAAATGTGGCTACTATTCCGCCGGCGAGCAAAAGAAGTGCAAAGGGTTTCATAATCCAGCGCGCTCTGTAGAGTGCATACCCTGCTGGTATCTTAAAGAGTTCCAGGCAAGCCAGGATCAGTGGGAAAGCGGCCGCTGATGTCGCAAGCGCGATATCATGATGCTCGCTGAAGGACTGCCAGCCGATGGCACCGGCCAGAGACAGACCAGCGCCGATGATCAGGACTTCTGCGCCGATCGCCACTCCAATGATTTTTCTACTTTCACTATTCAACTTACCCGTTCCTACTGACAGTTTGCGCACTCAGAGACACCGTCGGTTTGATTGCTAAAACTGCCGGCGTTGTCTGCTAACGAATCCTTAATATGCGCAGTGGGCGACAAATCCTGTCACCCTTCGCCTGCGCGGAAACGACAACAGGCGTAGTCTTAATCATGGCGTTATGGATTTAGATACTGGGGTAGCGGCTGCTTATGATTGGTTCTGACGGTGATCAGAAGACAATACGGAAACCATTGAATGCAAGCATACCTGCACCAGTGATCCTATGACCTCGCTTTAACCCAGAACGCTGCGTTTGCCGCACGACATCTTTGAGCTATTCTATCGTCCGGTTGGCGATTTTAGTGTTAACCAGTCAACGGTGATCGAGTTATTTACCTCTTCACGTCGCCGTTGACGCAACTCAACTTCACCTGCTCGCAACATAGCATGCCCCACAGCGCTCTCGGCTGTCGGCCACCGGCTCCTAAAACCATCGTTCAGATGGACTCGAGGCCAGTCATGCATTAACAATCAAGCCGGACCAGTCAGATCTTGTACCGGCTGATTTTGCGCAACTGCCAGGGCTTCTTGTCGAGCGTCCGCAGCATCTGCGAAACACTATCCAGCTGGTCGTCGTAACGGCCGTCCGGCGCTTCCGCAATTTCCGTCAGGAACTGTTCGAGCCATGGCGCAGATTCGGGGAGGCGCACTTGCCCCGCTTCTATCTTGGCGGCTTGTAGCGACAAGCGTTGCATCTTATCGCCTTTCGGATCGAGTCCTTGCACATCCCTCAAACCGTCGTTTAACAAGTCATTACCGAGCGCAAAACCAACGCCCGCTTTCTCGACCACGATCAGCTTGGGCTGCCACTTCGCCCTCAGAGTACGTGCGGCCCTGAGCAGATCCGCGTAGTGGTACTGGGCCCTATGTACATCCAAAAGGTCGATCGTGTCGTTGATGAGACCCCATGTGGTGCATACTGAGTAGTCGTTGTCCACACCGGGAACGGATGCTGTGTCCCAGCTCTGGACGATGGCTTCGTATTGGTTAGGCTTTGGGGCTCCTTTATAGGTGCCAAACCACTCTAGCCTGATAAGGTTGCCCCCGGGTAGCGCAGGCGACTGCTGGTATTGCGCTTCAAAGGCTCTTGAGCCCAGCTCACGTCGTCGTTCCTCAAGCAAGTCGTGTGTCATGCGTTCCGGGTGCAAAAAATCGCCGGGATAAAGGGTCCACGTCGCTCTATTGCACAGTGACAGCTCCTGCGTTTCGGTTGCGATGGCCGGCAGGTTCAGATGCGTCCAGTCTCCACTCGGCAGCAGCCGCCCGACCAGATCATCAACGTGCAATCGCTGTGCAACGATGACAATGGCACCTGTCTTTGGATTGTTAAGGCGGCTGGCAGCCGTATTACGGAACCAGTCGTGGCAGTTGTCCCGCTTCACAAGCGACTCCGCGTCTTCGGCTTTCATCAGATCGTCGAAAAAGAGATAACCCCCACCAACACCTGTGAGGGTGCCTCCAACCGACGTTGCAAACCGTCGACCTTTCGCCAGCGTGTAGAACTCATCGGCGGCGCTCTTATTGGGATCAATCACCGTTTTGGGAAATGTGGTTCGATAAAACTGTGATTGCATCAGGACTCGTGTCTGCCGTCCAAAATCATTTGCAAGGCTGCTGTTGTAGCTGGCACATACTATCTTTTCCGTAGGGTTTCTGCCGAGGAGCCAAGCTGGCAGGGCCACGCTGACAATCTGAGACTTCAAGTGCCTCGGAGGCAAGGTGATGATGAGCCGTTTGATTTTACCTTCTGCGACTTGTGTGAGGATCTGACAGAGCACGCGGAGGTAGTAGCCGTCCACAAACTCATCGCCTGGATTCAGAACACCGAAGGCACGGACGACAAAAAGGTACAGGCTTTTGACGTAAGACGCGCGAACAAGATCATGATGAGGTGTCATATTATTCGTTCGCTTTCGCCATTTCCACAAGCTGGGCCTGCCAGTCAGCCTCCCCAAGGATCACGGCCAGATCCTCGTCAGTATAGCCCACGTCATACTCTTCACCCTGCAACTGCGACGAGGCCAAAACTAGGTTGGTCAAGAGACGCGCCGCACTCACATCACCCTTTGAAGCCTTGTTGAACATCGCCGAGATCACGACATCCATCCGTTCCATCTTTTTCTCGACGCCACCTTCAATGACCGCCACTTTTTTCGCCGCATGTTTCGAGATCAGCTTCAGCAGATTACGCGATCCTTTAGGCCGACCTTTCGGATTACCGGATTGACCAGGTTTAAACTGATGCGCTTTGGGCGGCTTGCCGTATCCAACCTCATCATCTTTGTCCTTCGACATCAGAAATCCTCGTCGATGCTCGAGCCTGGCAAGCTGGCGACGCTTTCTATCGACTTGGCGCTCTCGCCGCCCTTTACCCGGCTCTGCCACAGCTCATGGAAGGGGAGACCCGTTTCTTCATGCATGGCATGAAGCCCGGTCAACTTCTCCCAACGGCTAATTGCGACATCCACGTAGGCCGGAGAGATCTCAATGCCTGCGCAGACCCGTTTCGACATTTCCGCCGCCAGCAGAGTGGTACCAGAGCCCAGGAAAGGATCCAGAACGACATCCCCCATTGCTGTGACGTCAAGGATCGCGTCCCGCACCATGAGAACGGGCTTCACTGTAGGATGCACAGAGAAGTCGTCTTGCTCAGACTTACGACCACCCGTCGCTCCGGCGTAACGCCAGACGTTTGACCGGTTGCGACCGTGGATGCCGAGCTTGACGTTGTTCAGATGCGGTGCGCCGGGACGCTTTGCCACGAGCACAAGCTCGTGCTGGCTGCGATAAAGCGACCCCATCCCGGGCTTGTCCTTGGCCCAGACACAGGTGTTGATCAGCTCCAGCCCCAATGCCCTGACCACCCGCATGAGCACCTCGGCTTGCCGCCAGTCGATGCAGAGAAAAGCGACGCCCCCTTTCTTAAGGGCCTCGGCCATATTGCTGGTCACGACAGTCAGAAATTCTTCGTAGTCGGTCTCAGACATCTCACCCGAGCCTTCGGCAAACTCCGCAAATTTGCCTCCACCCACCGAAAGGTCTTTCGAAATTGACAGGTTATAGGGTGGATCCGTGAAGACAGCCGTAAGGTCACGCCCTGCCAGAGCCCGGTCGACGTCCATCATGTCACGTGCGTTGCCGCAAAGGACACGATGCTCGCCAAGATGATAAGCGTCACCGGGCCGGGTCACCGCTTGTGCGTCCAGTTTAGGAAGTGGCGCGATTTTGTCGAGCGGATCTGGCTCGCCGGCTTCAACGTCATCGAGAATGACGAGACGATCGATCTCAGGAGCTTCGAAACCGGTAACCGTCAGATCCGGCTCAAATTCCAAGAGATAGACCATTTCCAGTTTGAGCGCGGCCTCATTCCATTCACCGCGCTCTTGGATGCGGTTCAGCGCAATCCGAAGAAGCCGGATTTTCTGCTCAGACAAGTCACCCACAACAATGCACGGGATCTCCTTGAGCCCCACTGCCCTCGCCGCCTCAACACGAGTTTCACCGTCGATGATTTCACCATCAACGCCGACCAATGGCGGATCGCGAAACCCCAAAGATCGGATCGATCGTGCGACCTGCGCAACCTGGCTTTTGCTGGGCTTTCGAACTTGGTGGTTCGGTGCGGCTAGCTTCGCCAGATCTGTTATTTCCACAATGAAATTCGGCAACAAGTCATTGCGCGGCTTCTTAGGCGCAGCCGTTTCAGCTTGGTTGCCGTCGACTTCGCCAGTTGCCAGTTTATCGGTGCCTGAGCATAATTCCTCTTCTGCCGATTTATAGGTGAATGTGATACCCATACCCAAACCTCCTTGTCGTCCTCGATGGCGCGGGAGGTGGGGTAATCAAGAGCCACAACACCCGCCGGTTTCGTCTTTTGCAAAGCCCCAGATCTCCATGGGCTTTGCGCGGTGGTTGTGGTGTACCCTTTGAGAAACACAAGATGTCGCGTCCGTCAACAAAAAAATTCCACAGGCTGACGAGTGTGGTAGGAAACGATTAAATCTCGCTCGAACCAGAACCAGCGAAGAATTCAGGTTTTCGCAGAACGATAGAAGGTGGATCGAGGGAGCGCCTAGGGCTGATAGATGGAGAAGCCATGCCTGAGGTCGTTTGGATGGGCCTTTTGCCTGCGATATGGGGTATACTGTCTTCTGAAACCCGCGCTTAGAAGCCCTGAACGCAGAAGAAATCGTGTCGACCAATTTCCTCGAACTCAACCCTGAAGCAGCACGCGCAACCATCATGGCCGCTCATGGTGCCGGTGCTCCGATGGACTCCCCCGCAATGACGGCAATAGCAGAAGCGCTGGCCGAGGAGGGTCTGAGAGTTGTTCGGTTTGAGTTCTCTTACATAGCTGCCCGCCGAAATGAGGGCACCAGGAAGCCTCCGCCACGCGCTGAGAAACTGAATTCAGAGTACCTGGCTGCGATCGAAGAGCTGCAAGCCGATGGCCCGCTGATCATAGGCGGCAAGTCTATGGGCGGGCGTGTGGCCAGTATGATTGCCGATGAGCAGTTTGAAGCGGATCGCATCGCTGGACTGCTCTGCGTAGGCTATCCATTCCACCCGATTGGTAAACCAGAAAAGCTTCGAACTGAGCACCTAAAGCACCTGCGGACCCCGACACTGATCTGCCAGGGAACGCGCGACCAGTTCGGCTCGATGGATGAAGTCAGCCAGTATGAGCTTTCCTCGGCAATCCAGATGAGTTGGTTTGAAGACGGAGATCATGACCTCAAACCACGCAAACGCGTTTCAGGTTTCACGCTTGCTGATCACATCAAGTCCATGGGCGCAGCTGTTTCAGCATGGGTCGACGATCTTGCTATCTAGAAAACAGCGCGCGCATCGGCTCTGCAGGGCCTGATTGGACCTACTGCAGCACACACAACCAGAATTTAACATAACGGCCCTTACCGGTTTTCTGGAGGCGGCCCCACGGTAAGGATTCTTCCATTGCTCCAAACAAGGGCTTCATAGCAGACCTCAGCGCCGGCACCGCCACACCAGCCACCATCCCGACCGATAAGCAACATGCGGTCAGGACCCCATTCGATCAGCCGCCACCCGGTCGCTTGCCATGCGTGAACGGTACCTTCCACGATCAGATAAAGCATGCAGCCACCGGTGCCGCAGTAGAGTGAAGCTGCCGACGAACACGCGTAATCAGATTCGTCGACAAGCTCGGCCTGGACGGTGTCGAACTGCGAACGGAGCTCTATTTTAGTTACAGCATCGCCCGCGTCAAATTCTCCATTTTCGAGTGACTGGCAGTCGGCAGCCGCCCGATCGATAAGTCTCTGAGCGTCTGGAGACACTGCGTATGCTGGGAATACACCCAGAAGGATCGGGAATAGAGTGACAACCAGTGCCCGCATAAATCCGCCTTTCCGAAGAACTGATAAACTCGGTCCTACTATGGCGGTAAGCGACAACTAGTCCAAGCGCGTCGTAGGAGTCGAATAAGATGCACTGTGCCCAAGCCTTGTTGCACCTCGCTGCCAAGCGAATAATCAGGCTAGTAAAACCTTGGGGTCCGTCAATCCATTTGCCTTAGCCGGGCTGCCATTTCCGAGAAGCCCCGCCTCTCCGCGTGTTGCAGCGGTGTCACGCCATCGCGATCGGCAAGTGTCCGATCGGCCCCGGCCTGGAGTAGTGCATCGAGCACATCTTGATGGTTTGCTTCTCCATCGCCCAGAACCACGCTTTCCATTACAGCCGTCCAGTGCAGATTATTTATGTGATCGAGCGGTGCCCCTGCCGCTATCAGTCGGCGAACAATTTCCACATGACCGAGGTGCGCTGCCGCAATAAGCGCTGTACCGTCATAAGGGCTGGTTACCAGTCCTGGATCATTTCCCAATTTAATCGCGAGCAACAAAAGCTCAGGATCATTAGCGACTGCCGCGATGGTAACCACGTCATAGGCGCGTCCCTCCAGTGCATTCATGTCTGCGCCTGCTTCAGCCAAGGCGATCAGAGCTTCATCTTCAGACGCAAAAGCTGCCACGTGCACCGGTGTTCGCCCCTTTGGATCGCGAGCGTTGACGTCAGCCCCGCTCGACGCCAGCCGCCGGATCTCAGCGACATCGCCGTCATGCGCTGCTCTGAAGAGCCCATCGTATCCGGAGACTTCACGAGCGTCCGGGGGCGTTTGTGCTATTGCCGACTGGACGAGTCCAATCAGACAAGCGATGGCGACGAGGTGGTGCATACTTTGGATCTTCATCTCGCCTCCTCCTGGATCAAAGCAACGTCTGGTCTTGGCTCGAGCGACCGATAAAACGGCCAGCCGAATGTTGCTCGGTACGTCAGGAAGATACCGAAAAAGCGATGCGGAGGCGATTCAGCTTCACCTTTGCAGATCAGAAGTGCCGGCTTAAGCGCTGCGCAACAACTCCACAAACCAAACTACGAACAGCAATGCGGAGACGTCTGCTTTTTGTTTTCGATAGTAAAGATAACCAAAGAATATGAGCGGACACTCTTTAGCCAGAGGTCAGATCTTTGGATTGCTCCAGCTCCACACTACGGATCCCGATTTTCCCCATATGACGCGCAATTTTCTGAGCCAGTATCTGTTTGCTCAGTTCCGCAACGGCCGCTGGCAGGCCCCGCAACTCCTCTTTCCTAGCAACAACCGTCAATGTTCGTGACAACCCTGAAACTGGCAGTTCTTGCAGTTGCAGGCTCATGTTTTCCACGAGACCATCGATCAATAGTGTCGGTGTCAAAAGGCTAAATCCCTGTCCTGTCGAAACACAGGAGGTCACCATACTGGAGCGATCTGCTTGTATGACTGTGTCGGGCTCAAACCGCAGTCGACGCAGATGCTGGGCAATCTGCCGTCCCGCATTTGTCGTATCCCCAAAACGGACCAACGGAAGCCTTGTCTGGATAGCTTCCAGGCTTTCGGTCGGGCCGTCGTATTTTTCAGGGAGGACCAAAAGGTAACTCTCAGTCAGAAGATGATGACGCTCCAATCCGTCCATGTCTAAAAATGGGTTCGACGTAATCGCCAAATCCGCCTGTTTGGTGCGCAGCAGATGCTCATGATTACCGCTTTGCCCGGCATGCAGAGTGATGTCTTCGACGTTGAACACCCGTTGTGCAAGATCGATCAATGATGGCGTCAGGGTTGTCGCAATGGAGGCTTGGATACCCACCCTCAGCAGCGTCAGTGATTGTTCGCCAACATGCCGCAATTCGGTTTCCATATCGGACAGTGCATCCAGTATCTTCTGCGCTTTGCCATGCAGTCGCGCACCAGCATACGTTAGCTGAGCAGGTCGCGTACTGCGATCGAGCAGAGACGTGCCAAACGCTTGCTCCAACGCGGTGATGTGTTGGGACGCTGCGGGCTGTGAGAGACCGAGCAGTTTCGCACCGGCTCGCATTTGACCTGTTTCTGCCACGGCAACGAAAACCTCTAACGAGCGCATGAGGCTCGGCGAAATCTTGTGGCGATCGAGCATGACTCATCCTTAGTATAAGAATTTCTGATACTATTTGGTTTTTCTTGGGTTCCGTCAATCGCTGCGGCACCATGGATATATGTCACGCCCTCGTACATCTCGTCGCCGCAAAGCTGCTGCCAAACGCACGCAAGATGAGGTTCGTGCGCCTTTCATTCTTCGCAAGCTTTCGACTTTCAATGTACTCAGCGACGCCGGGCTGGAACAGATCGAGTCAAATGCGGATACCATCCTTGCCGAAACCGGGATGGAGTTTCAGGACGACCCCGAAATCCTCCAGATATTCGCGGAAGCAGGTTGCGATGTAGACGGCACACGAGTTCGATTTCCTTTGAGTTTCTGCCGCAGGACGATTACCGCCACCGCGCCAGGCCAGTTCACGCAGCACGCCCGCAACCCCAAGAACAATGTGCAGCTTGGCGGGGATGCAACGGTTCTGTGCCCGTCCTGGGGTCCGCCTTTCGTACATGATCTGGATCGCGGTCGGCGCTATGCGAATTACAAAGACTTCACCGATTTGGTGAAGTTGCACCACACTCTACCGTGGCTGCATCATTCGGGCGGCGTAGTTTGTGAACCCGTCGATCTGCCCGCGAACAAGCGTCATCTGGATATGCTCTACGCCCACATCAGGAACTCTGACCGCGCGTTCATGGGCGCCTTTATCGGGGCCGAGCGTGCGGGCCACGCCATCGACATGGCGCGGATCGTTTTTGGCGACGAATTCGTGGCCGAGAACCCGGTGCTCTATTGCGTTTCTAACACAAACGCGCCTTTGGTGATGGACAGCCATATGTCCGGCGCCCTGAAAACCTATGCGCGCGCAGGCCAGCCCGTTGCCTGCACACCCTGGGTGCTGACAGGGGCGATGTCGCCCGCGACGGTCGCCGGGACACTCGCGCAAGTGCTGGCCGAAACCATGGCGACGATGACGCTGACCCAATTAGTGAACCCTGGGGCGCCCTGTCTGATGGGCAGCTTTGCATCGACCATGTCGATGAAGTCCGGCGCGCCGACCTTTGGAACGCCAGAGGCAGGGTTGATGGTTTTGGCCGCCGGACAACTTGCACGCAGGTTGGGGGTGCCCCTGCACACGGTGGGCACTCTCAGCTCGTCCAAACTTCCCGACGCACAAAGCCAGCAAGAGGCTGCCTGGGGCCTGATGATGTCGATGTTTGCCGGTGCCAATCTGATCAACCATGCAACTGGCTGGCTCGAAGGGGGATTGGTAACTTCGTTTGAGAAAACCGTGATTGATCATGATCTTTGCGGCAAGATCGGGCGCTTTTTTGATGGGATCGACATGAGCGAGAATGCTCAGGCGATGGAGGCGATAGCAAGCACTGGACCAGGGCAGCACTTCCTTGGGTCGAAACATACGCAAGCCAATTTCATGACCGCGCTTTTTCGGCCGTGGACACCTGATGACAATTCGTTCGAACAATGGCACGCAGCTGGTGAACAGGATGCCGCCGCGCGGGCCAACGTTATCTGGAAAGAACGATTAGCGGGGTATGAAGACCCCGGTCTTGAACCCGATATAGACGCGGCCCTGAAAGACTACATCGCAGCCCGTAAGGCCGAGAAACTAGACCAGGACTATTTCTGATGTGCCTGACTTTCTGCAATATCGCGCATCCGCTCATAGAACGGCACGTGATGCGCAGCTGCGTCGGTATAAGGCTCACCCAGCCGGTCAAGTTCCCCTTGGAAGTCGATGGCTTCAGGCGCTTTGATCGCACCGCTTTGGAGCACTTCGGTGTGCCAGCTTTGAACCGAGCCCCATCCATCAGGCACAACGTCGTTCCAGGTGAACGCGTGGTCCAGGAACGCAAGCCCGGCATACGCCCAGTAGCGGCGCAACGTTGTCTGCGGTTTCGTCCGCAACTGATCTGCAGTGATCACCAACGGGTTTTGTCCCAACTCGGTCAATGCGTTGTAAAGTCGGTATTGCGCCTCATGCCCCAACTCCAATCGCGTAAATTTCGGGTCGCGTTTGGCATAAGACAGCGCTGCTTCGATAGGGTCACGTACCAGAAAAGCATGGGTCATTTCGCCCGCAAACCCTGCGTCGCGCGGCAACCGGTCCGCTACGTAATAAGCCATATCCTTAAAAAAAACCGGGGCGCTCTCTGCCGCCTCGCGGATCATCGCCCGGATATCATCATAGGTAACAGGATGTCCCGGCTCCGGCGAAAAGCCCGGAAAAAGCCTATCTGTTGTGGTCAGGTAATGGTGATACATGAACGGTTCGTGCAGGACCGACAGATCGCCACGCTCGCGCATGATCCGTTCAAACGCCGTCGAAACCGAGCGCGGGTGGCACCGCAAAGCATGTATCATCACCCGTTTAGCCTAATGACGACTGTAAGCTTGCGTCAACGGAGGCTTGTATGAGCCGCATTCTGATCATCGGCGGCGGAGCGATCGGTCTCAGCGTGGCTTATCATCTTGCAAAACGCGGCGCTCAGGACGTGACTCTGCTGGAACGCAACCAGCTTACGTCGGGCACCTCTTGGCATGCGGCCGGGATTGTAGGGCCCCTCCGCGCAACGCCCAATATGACCACGCTCGCCTCGGCGGCGCTGGAGGTCTTTCCCGCGCTGGAAGCTGAAACCGGCATGTCCACCGGATATCGACGCACCGGGGGATATTGGCTGGCGCGCGAAGCGGCGCGCATGGACGAACTTCACCGGATTGCTGACCTCGGCGCGACGCAAGGGCTGACGCCAGCGGTAATTGCTGCAGGCGACATACCCATGCCCCTGCTCGATCTTTCAGAGCATGTCGGAGCTTTGCACGTGCCCGAAGACGCCAATGTGAACCCCGTGGACCTCTGTATGGCCTATGCCCGTGCCGCAAAGGCCTTCGGCGTGACCATCCGCGAAGGCGCAGAGGTGAAAAGTCTGATGACAAAAAACGGGACAGCAAAGGGCGTGGCGCTTGCAGACGGCACCACCCTGAATGCCGAAAAGGTGGTAATCGCCACTGGAGCCTGGTCGCGAGAGCTGGCTGCAACAGCCGGGGTTGCCCTGCCGCTTCAAGCGGTTGAGCACATGTATGTCGTGACAGAACCCATCCCCGATCTACCAGACCCATTCCCCGTAATCCGCGATCTGGATCGTGGCATCTACATCAAGGGCGATGCGGGAAAACTCGTGATTGGCGGTTTCGAACCGCACGCCAAATGCTGGAACCCTTACGGTCCGGAAGGCAACCGGCCTTTCCTTGAAATGGCTGAAGACTGGGATCAGTTTGCCCCTTTCATGGAGGCCGCGTTGGATCTGTGTCCGGCGCTGGAGCACGTGGGCATTCAGCATTTCATGAACGGCCCTGAGAGCTTTACCGCCGATACGAAACCGCTTGTCGGGAAAACAGTTGTCGATGGGCTGTTCGTCGCCGCTGGAATGAACTCAGTGGGGGTCATGTCGTCCGCTGGGATTGGCCGTGCCTTGGCCGATTGGATGGTCGATGGCCACCCACCGATGAACATGTGGGAGGTCGATGTCGCTCGGGTTGATCCACTTACGGCTGCGCCCGACCACATGGAGTTAAGGATGGAGGAGGCGGTTGCGGACCTTTTCGCACTGCACTGGCCCTACAAACAACCAAAGGCGGGGCGCGGGATGCGCCAGTCGGCGCTACACAACCGATGGGCCGCACTTGGAGCTCAGTTTGGGCAAACCGCTGGTTGGGAGCGTGGGTTTTGGTATGGTGAGGCGCAACCCTACTCGGTTGGAACGCAGGGGTGGTGGCCAATTGCCCAGGACGAAGCCGCGGTTATGGCCAATGGCACGGCCCTGATCGACCTCAGCCCCTTTACCGAGATCGACATCAACGGGACCGGTGCTCTTGAGGCTTTGAACCAGCTTTGTACGGCGGATATGGACGTCGAGGCTGGCCGGGCTGTTTACACCCAAATCTTGAACGACCGTGGCGGGATCGAGATGGACGTGACGGTCTCGCGTCTCAGAGACACCCATTTTCACATCACCTCTGGTGCCGCGACCCGCGCGCGCGACCTCGCCTTCCTGCGCCGCAGTTTACCCGATGAGGTGATATTAACGGATGTGACCGAGGATTTTTGCACACTTGGTGTCATGGGCGCGGGCAGTGTCGCGGTGCTTCAGCAGCTGGACGCCGGTTTCCCATGGGCAAACGCGCCGATTGGACAGGTGCGCGAATTGATGATCGAAGGCCAGCGCGCGCGCGCCACACGCGTCAGCTTTGTCGGCGAATATGGCTGGGAATTAACGCTTCCCAACGGCGTGACTTCACCGGTTTTCGACGCGCTCATCGCCGCAGGCGCAGCGCCTCTGGGTCATTATGCGCTCGATGGGTGCCGGATCGAAAAGGGCTTCAAACACTGGGGCCATGACATTGGTCCGACGGTCACACCCTTGGAAGCAGGACTCGGCTTTACCATTGACTGGAGCAAGGACTTCGTGGGCAAAGACGCTTTGCTCGAGCAGAAAGAACAGGGCGTCCGCAAACGTCTGATCCTGATGCAGGTCGAAGGCGACGCGTTGATGCTGCATGACGAGCCCGTCTTTGAAGGTGGTCAGCATGTCGGGTTCACAACCTCCGGCGCGCGTGGACCGCGCACCGGGCTGAACCTGTGCTTTGCATTGGTGTCCACAGACCCGGGTGAGACGAAAGCTCAGAGCTGCGCACGATGCTTTGCGGTGAAGGTCGCAGGCAAAGACTACGCTGCCACGCCGTTGCAGCGTCCGCCCTTTGACCCAAAAAACGAAAGGATGCGTGGAAAATGAGCGCTGTGACCAAGGCCCAGGTTGTCATTATCGGCGGCGGCGCGATGGGCGTCTCGCTGATGTATCATCTGGTCAAGGAGGGTTGGTCAGATGTGCTGCTCTTAGAGAAAAACGACCTGACCCATGGCTCGACTTGGCACGCGGCGGGGCTTTGCACCCATTTCGCCCACAATCCGACAATTCAGGAACTGCGCGCCACGTCCGTGCGGCTCTATCGCGAAATTCTGCCACAAGAAACGGGCCGAGATTGTGGGTTTCATACCTCCGGCGCAATGCGGATCACTCGGAACCCAGATCGGATGGACGAGTTCCGTCACGTCGCGGGCCTGTCGGATTTCACTGGCTACCCTCTTGAGGTTCTGACGCCGGAGCGCATCGCCGAGCTTCACCCGCTTGCGCGGCTCGATGGTTTGATCGGCGGGATCTACGAGCCAGATGATGGCCACGTGGACCCGTCGCTGGCGACCCAGGCCATGGCCGAGGTCGCCCGCAGAGGTGGCGCGCAGATATGGCGCAACTGCCCTGTCCTGTCGATCCGGCACGAAGGCGTATGGTTGATCGACACGCCCAAAGGCACGGTTGAGGCGGTGCATGTCGTTAATGCGGCTGGCACATGGGGCTGGGAGATCGGGGCGATGATGGGGCTTAACATTCCGTCGGTTCCCGTTTTGCATCAATACCTGGTCACCGACACCGTGGGCGCCGTGGCGGAGCGCATGGCAGCAGGCCTTCCCGAATTGCCAATTATCCGCGACCCAGAGGAAAGCTGGTATGTCCGGCAAGAACGCGATGGGCTGATCCTTGGCCCCTACGAGAAAGAGGCGCAGGTCTGGTCCGTGGACGGCGTCCCGCCCGAGTTTGGCGCGGACCTGATGCCGCCTGATATTGACCGGGTAGAGCATATCATCGAGGCCGCTATGGCGCGTATCCCGGCGTTGGAAACGGGCGGCGTCAAATCCGTGATCAACGGACCGATCACTTTTACGCCGGATGCCAATCCTCTGATTGGCCCTGCTCATGGGCTGCAGAATGCCTGGTTGCTGACCGGCTCGTCCATGGGCGTGATGGAGGGCGGTGGCGCAGGCTGGTTCCTGGCCCATTGGATGACACATGGTGCCCCACCCATGGATGCGCTGGCGGTAGACAGCCGTCGCTTCGGGTCCTGGGCAGATCGCGATTACCGCGTTGCCAAAGCCATCGAATGCTTCGGCCTGCAATTTGGGGTGCATTACCCGCACGAGGAGCGCCCTGCGGGGCGCGGCCTGCGCCTGTCGCCTTTGCATAACCTGATGGTAGATCGCGGCGCTGTGATGGGCGCAGCACATGGCTGGGAGCGTCCGAACTGGTTTGCTGATACGCCCGGCGCTGAAGCCGGCGAGACGTTCCGTCGTGCCAATTGGTTCGAACCCGTTGCGCGCGAGGTCGATGCAGCCTCAACGCGGATCGCCTTGGCTGATTTATCGGTCTTTTCGAAGTTCGACGTAACTGGCCAAAACGTAACGGAATTTCTGGAGAAACTCGGTGGCAATCGTACCCCCAAAACTGGTCGCATTGGACTGACTCATGCGCTGACCCCGTCGGGTGGGGTACTTTCGGAATTCACAGTCTCGCGGCTAAGCGAAACCCATGCCTATCTCACTTCCGCCGCCGCTGCAGAAGAGATTGATTTCGACCTGCTCAGGCAGGTGGCGTCCGGCTTTGACGTCACCATTCAGAATTGCACCGAAGAAATTGCCGTTATTGGCCTCATGGGGCCAAGATCGCCGGACGCTTTGCCAGAGCTTGCGGATTTGCCTTGGCTGTCTGTGGCTCAGACCGAGATCCAAGGCACCCCGCTGCGCGCTCTTCGCGTGTCCTATATCGGTGAATGCGGGTGGGAATTGCACGTCCCGCGCGATCAAGCGGTCCGTTTGTTTGCGACCATGGAGGAACGCGCCAAACCTTATGGGCTCGGGTTCTATGGCGCCTATGCCGCAAACGCAATGCGACTGGAAAAGGGCTATCGCAGCTGGGGCAGCGACCTGACGACGGAACGCAGCCCGCTGGAGGTAGGTCTTGCGCCCTTCGTCCGCAAAGATCTGCGCGACGCCCTGCCTGAGGAATGGGACATGGTTCTGCTGGAGATTGAGGCGGGCGAAGTCGATCCGTTCTATGCCCACACTCTTTGGCAGGAAGCGACCCCGGTCGGGATTGTCACATCCGGCGCCCACGGCCACCGCACCGGTAAGGTGCTCGCTCTGGCGTATTTGCGTGACTCAAATGCGCGCGAGAACTTGACCGTTTCTATCCTTGGCCAACGCAGGCAGGCCACCATTCTACCTCGCCCACCGTATGACCCTGACAACACCCGTATGAAAGCCGGAGTCGCCAAATGACCGAACATCCCCTTCACACTGATTGGAACTTTGACAGCACCGCCGCGCGGCGCGACCAGTACTACGCCGCATCGTTGACCCGTTTCACACCTTTCCGCGAACCCATCGTTTTCCAAAAGGGACGTGGTCAATACCTATGGGACACAGAAGGACGGAAATACACCGACCTTCTGGGCATGAACGTCTGCATCTCAGTCGGACATTCGCATCCCCGGGTTGTCGCCGCAGCGATGGAACAGGCGCAGGAGCTCACACATTGTACGACCATGTTCTATCACCCGACACCTGCGCATTTGGCCGAGGAACTAGCCGCGACGATGCCCAAGGGTCACGACTGGGTAGTGCATCTGACCAATTCGGGCTCCGAGGCCATTGATCTTGCCATGACAATGGCGCGAACCTTCACCGGTAATCTTGATCTGCTTGCTTTGCGCACAGCTTATCATGGGCCAACCGCCGCCGCGCAGTCGGTCACGGGCATCTCTGGATGGCGGCACCCCGGCATGCCCGGCAACGTCGCCTTTGTTGCCGATCCGAACCAGTATCGCGGCATCTTTGGCCCAGGCACTGCACCTTATCTGGATGAGATCACCCACACGATCAACGCCGCCACCTCGGGTCAGGTGGCCGGGATCCTTGTCGAAAGCGTTCAAGGATATGGAGGTATACATCAGATGCCGCCGGGCTATATGTCGGGCGCGGCGGAGCGGGTTCGCGCGGCTGGCGGGCTCTACATCGCAGACGAGGTTCAGTCCGGTTTTGGTCGTACTGGTGATCACTTCTGGGGTTTTGAGGCGGACGACGTCGTACCCGACATCATTGTTATGGCTAAAGGTCTGGGGAATGGCTTCCCCATTGGCGCGGTAGTCGCCAAGAAACATGTAGCCGAGCCAATGGCTGAGAAGTTCATGTTCCACACCTATGGTGCAAACCCAACATCAGCCGCGGCCGCGCGCGCTGTTCTAGCTGTCATGCGCGACGAGGGCCTGCAGGAAAACGCCAAGACAGTTGGCGCAAAGCTGTTGGAACGTTTGAGTGATCTAAAAGACAAGTATAAGACCATCGGCGATGTGCGGGGTCACGGTTTGATGCTGGCCTTGGAATTTGTAAGAGACCGCGATAGCAAATCGCCTGACAAGGCCATGACGACAGAGGTATTTGAGGCCTGCCGTGCGCAGGGAATTATCCTGTCGAAATCCGGACCATTCCAGCAATGCCTCCGCATGGTGCCGCCACTTTGCCTGTCGATGGAGGATGTGAACCGAGTCACAACGAGTCTTGATCAAGCGTTAAGTGATACGGCGACGTAGGAAACAGGAATAACCGATGTCATCTACCGGCTCTCGTGCATTCGGCTCAGATATACTCGTCGCCCACGTCTTGGCGGACGGGATGCTATCGTAGAACTGATTGGATATACTCGCCGGCTTCCCTGCAGACGGGTCACTATTCACAATAAAGCCGGATGACGCTACCACTTTTGAAGATTTGGGTTTCGCCAAACTTAAAATTTAACATAATGGCGCTTTTTATATAGGACAGGCCGCCGCCCTGGTTCTCGAACAGGCGTGCTGAGCCCTGCTACCTCTCAGCACGCCTGCAGATTTCGCAACCACATGATCGGTTGCGCAGTCGGCGAAAACTCGGCCGACCTGGTGGGCTCCGAACGGGTTCGCCGCCATCCCCACCCCCGCGCTCGATCCGACCCGCCGTCCGGCGTCTCCTGCGGTCCCCGCGCTTATCGGGTCCGGGTCCCCTTCAGTTCTGATTACTTCGCCTATTGCGCCTCGGGTGGCGGGGTGGAAGCCATCTCGGTGATAGCTTGGAATTCCGCGAGAAATTCCGGTCGGTGCTGCATGAGGTACCGGACGATACGGGCGTTCTGGAGCAGCTTTCCCAAATACCCTTTTACGACAGTCAGCTGCAGATGATCCTTCCCATAAGAGTCCTGAATCGAGGTGATACCTTCCTGCAGTCGGGCCAGTTCCTCTTCCATGCGCTCCATAGCCTCGGGAGTAATTCCCTTCTTCTTAGGCTTTTTCGTGTCCACCAACTGAGCCTGAGGCGTTCCCACAAGGATTGCCGAGATGTATGCCGGAGTGTAGTTGTTCACGTTGATCATCAGCTCGGCCGCCTCGATCTGGCGCACTGCCTTCATCTTGCGCAGTGTCTCGAACACAGCCGTCGCGCAGTGTTTGTCCTTCAGAAGGCCCACTGCCTCTTCGCAGATACCGTCCAGCAACCTTGCCTTGCGCACAATGCTGCGAGGATTGAGATCCAGCGCAAGGGCGATCTTTTCCTCGGAGACCCCGCGCTCGATAGCCTTGCGGATCATCTTATGCTCCTGGATCGGTGCAAGTCGGCTGATCCGCTTATTGTAGGTGAAAGCCTCGTCGTCCGTGGAAATTAGGCATTCGACCCGCTTTATGCCGAGTTCTTTCAGCACCTCGATCCGGATGTGTCCATCGAGCAGCATGTAGGTATCATGCTCACCCATAGATCGCGTGACCACCGGCGGTTCGACCAAGCCAACCTCTTTGATCGACGCGGTGATCTGGCGGTACTTGCGGCTGGATTTGACCGATGCGCTTAACGCCTTAACGGGCAAGACAGCCTCTACCGGTAAAGTAACGCAATCACTCTCAAAACCGAGAGCAACCGCGCCCGGGGTTTTGCGCTTGCCTCGGCTCATTCGGCCGCTCCTGCGTCCAGCGATTGACTGAGATATGTGGGCAGGGTGTCCAACCCTTCCGCGCGCAGAAGCGTCACGAAGTGATCATCATCGCGCAACGCACGAAACGCCTCCACGACGAACATCAGGCGGCCCTGCGTCAGCTCGGCCTTTTTAATAAGTATCTTCTGGCGCTCCGCTTCCTGTTGATAAGCACGAACGAGCGCGTCGCTTGTCAGACGCCGTTTGGCGCCGTCGCTTCGGCCATAGCGGTTTCTATGAAGGTGCGGGCCCCGTACATCACGTTGCTGGATGAGACGGCGCACAGCGGCCAGCTTCTTTCCGCGCAGTTTCTTCTGGGTGTAGGCGTCCATTAGAGCCCGTTGACCGCCCTCGGCATCTGTCTTCGAAATGTCGATGGCGAGATTCAGCGGCAGAAGTCCAGTTTCCACAGCTGAGACCAGTCGTTCTTCTCCACGTTCCAGAAGCCCCGCGATCATGCCGACGTAATCCGAGGTGACACCTATCTTGTTTGCGATCTGGCGGTCGTTGTATCCGCGCTTCCGAAGATTGCCGATCTCGCGCATCAGGTCGATCGGGTTGTGCTGGCGGCGCGCACAGTTCTCCACGAGACTCATGACAAGACAGTCGCTCTCATCGGCTTCGATAATGATAGCAGGGATAACATCCTGTTTAAGCTCCATGAACGCCTCGAGCCGACCCTGTCCACAGACGAGATCATATTCCGCAGGTTCTGCTCCGGCGCGTAGCGCCACGGTAATCGGTCGTTTCAGACCAATCTTTGCTATGTTTTCCACCATTTCTTCAAAGGTGCGTCGGTTGCGTACACGGGGATTGAGAATGCGAATTCGGTCAATGGGGATAAGCGTGACGTGCTTTTGGGCAATAACGTGAGCGTTGTCGGTCATCAGGCGGCCTCCGTGATCTGGACCCGGTCAGCGAGCGCGTAGAAATAATCCAACGTGTCAAAGCGATAGGCATCGAGCGATAGTCCGTTTTGTTCGGCCAACCGAAGTCTGGCCATGGTCATGTCGATGCTCGGCAACAGGTAGTAATCCCGCGGTAATTCGTTCAATTCATCCATCCTCACGGCAATCGTAATGTCGGGAACGAGGCCAGTATCAAGACGAATTCGCCATCGCAGGGACCCGCCCTGAGTTTCAAAGCAGCGGGAAAGCACCACCGATGCAGTGAATTCATCGTTGATGCGGATCAAGCCTGTGTTCGGATCCTGCACGGCCATTCCGCCACCCATTGCGACACCTTCAACGATCTGCGCTACAATCCCCGGATGAGCCTGCCGCAAGGCCCTGTTGACCTCGATGTAGCGATAATCGCGCTCCGGCTCGTAACCGATCATCTGGTAGGCGCGCAGCAGACTGCCAAACCGGCTACGGAATGTGCTGGACGACGGCAGGTTGTCCTGTTCATCGATGATCAGTCCGGACAAAACGCCTTTCTTTTGCAGAACACTGCGCAGAGCTTCGAGCAATTCTTCGTCCGTGAAATGCTGACTGCGCGCGTCAACGATTTCGCGTGCACGCAGGAACAGCACTTCATCCACAATAGCCGGATAGACACCCTCAGCGCGAATCCACATCTCCCGGGGATTCACAACGCGGCGCTGCTTCAACTTGAAGGACACCTTATTGTAAACGTTGTTGCCGATGTATTTTTCGTTGGTCAGGATCTGGTGCACCGATGCCCGGGACCATGGTCGCTCAAGATCTGTCCGATGCCCTTCGGCATTCAGGGTTTCCGCAATCTCACGCTCCGATTGGCCATCCTCGACAAACATCCGGTACATGCGTCGCACGAGGTCCTGTTCGTGACGAGGGCCCAGCACAAGAGTAACACGGTCGGTCTGAAGGCTCTTCTGTTCGCCGCGGGATAATTCACCCTTCGGATTGCCCTGTTCGTCGATGAGCAACCGACGCAGGCCGTATCCGGCCGCACCGCCCTGGCGATAGCCAAGCTCGACCAGCCTGCACTGCCCGGCGAACACTTTCACAGAAAGCTCACGGCTGTACTCGCCCGCCATCACCCGCTTGACAGTTTTCAGCAGGTTTGAACCGATACTGCCGTCGTTTTCAAACTGCTCGCCGCAATAGTGAACACGGATCCCCGCGCGGGAGCAAACATGCTCGTGATAAGCCCCTTCATCAGCATCCTGAAACCGACCCCAGCGACTAACGTCATAGACCAGAATGGCCTTGAAATCCGCGTGACCGGTTCGGACCTCTGCCATCAGGTTCTGCAAAGCCTCGCGACCGTCCAACCGCAACCCGGATCGACCGGAGTCCTCAAAAACGCGCAAGATCTGCAGGCCCCGTGCTGTGGCGTAGTTCCGTATGATGTCCAGCTGGTTTTCGGTAGAATATTTCTGGTGGTCGGTCGACATCCGTATATAGGCGACAGCCGGCACGTCGGATTCGGGCAGCTCGTTACTATTGTTAGAATGCGGCGCCCATCGACCTTTCACAAACCATCTCCTTACTATTCGGTCAAATCTATCGCTACCGTCAGAATCAACGGCTGAATTCTTCGCATTCATTTAAAGCGAAGGAGTGTGGAATGTCGTTTCCGAAAAAGGGCAAGTTCTTTCCAAAGGAAAATAAATATAATGAAGTTGGGAGGCAACAGACGAGTGGCTGCTTTGCCGATGAAGTCGCCTCGGCACTGAAGCGGTCGCTTGGCGACAGCCGGGCTGGTGTGAAGACCGTGGCGGTTTGGACGGGAGCCAATGAGAAGACTGTAAAGAACTGGTTCTCGGGAAACTATGGCCCGAGCGGAACCCATTTAATCTCATTGGCGCGGCACTCTGATGAAGTACTGGGGACTTTTCTGGCGATGGCAGGCCGCGATGATCTGATGGTGGCAGTCAAGCTCGCTGTGGCAGAGGAGGCTATATTGGATCTGCTTGATGCAGTGCGCCAACTTGGCGTCGACGATAAATTTGACCAGGATAACTGATGTGAGGGGCTAATCGGGGCGCAGCTGCCGACAACAGCGTGAAACATTCTCCCTTCTTCAAATCAGACGCCATTTGCTTCATTCGAATTAGTTGTTCGCGTCCCTGTTCCTTGGAAAAATTTCGCTAATAGCTACTTATATTTTCCCTGTTACCAGTCTTAGGGAAATCGTACCCAACCCTTTGTTTTATCCGAAGTAATCTAGGTGCTAAGCCCCAAAAATCGGTGAAGTCGCTAGTTTTCCCTGTATTTTCCCTGTTAACAGGGAAACTTGTGCAGACTAGCTAGCTGCAAACTGCAAGCACAGCCACCTTTTCCAGAAAAGCCAGGAAAATAAGGGGCGACAGAGCCTCAGGAAAATACGATGTGTCACAGCATTCGGAAACTGTGACACATGCTGTGACACAGCCAGCAAGAAATCGGCCCGGCGCGCGGTCGCGCAAACCCCGTTATCATGCCGGCCCCTACCTCATGCTCTCTTCCGGATTCACCGGATTGACAACCCACTTCTCCGTACCTCTGTTTTCGATGTGATTTTCCATATCGGTCAGGATCGTTTTCAACGCGGCCGACAGGCTTTGCTCACCCCGATAGCTGTGTGCCGAAAGGGTCGTAATGATGATCGAGATAGGAGCATCATCGCTTCCCTTGAACATATTGTCCCGGTGGCGCTTGAGCAGCTGAATGGTTTGTTGAAGGGGAGTTTTGACCTTGTAATCCGGCACGTCGTCCACCTTCATATAGGTGCCGTCGTTGACCCGGATTTTCTTCCGCCGCTCCACCTCTTGCCGGTGCTTTGAGGCGAACCAGAGGGCAAAACCTTTAGGGTTGCTGACGGGCCAGGCGTCGGAGTAGCGGTCGTAGTTTTCGTCGAGCTGATCGGTGATGGCGATGGCATGATCTACAACATGCGCCTGCGAAGCCGCTTGCATGTGGCCCCTGTTTTCGAGGTAGGTACGAAATCCACCTTCGTCAGGCAGGGCGGGCAGGATGTCCATGTGGAACTTGTCATCCTTGCTGTAAACGAGTGTCCAGCAACGCTTCCCTTCTTCGGGATCGTTGTTCATGGAATTGGCTTTTGCATAGGCTTTGATCTCTTCGCCAACGCGCCGTTTTAGCTCTTTCTGAGTGAAGGTGGCCTTGTCTGCTTCAAGTTTGCAAACGAGATCGATGTCGAACTCGTCACTGTCATCGTGAGGGCGGATAGGGAATTCCTTAGAGATAGTGAAGGTTGGAGCGTGGAGATCGAGACATCCAAGACTGGAACTTTCATCAACGGTCGACTTGCAGAATGTCTGATCCCCTACCCAAATCGCTTGTGGCAGGGAGCAGGGGCAAATCTGTTTTTTGCTGCTGGCGGCCCTGAGCATATCTTTGTGACTGCAGCGACCAAATACCACTTTGAACCTTTATTGACCGATACTGCGAACTGACTGAACTGGTAGAGCGCCGACAATCGCGGGAACCCGGCCAAGTTAATCGAATGAGTTCATGGTGCCAGTGGCTGCTTTGATCCCGCACATCGGACCTGGCGGACCTTGGTGCTAACTGCAGCTAATGACCGCTTTCCGCCTGACGTCCCAAAAAAGTAACGGCCCAAGGCCGTCGTTGGCTACTGCCTTTCGCGAACGATCTCAGCAAATTTCTTCGCAAGAAAGTTTCCTTCGAAATCGACTGCGAAGTTATCGACTAACTTCGCGCTGTCGAGAAAAATACCCAAAGTACTTTCACTGGTGAAACACTCAAAATGGGCAATGCCAGTCGAATGATCAAGGCAAGCGGGTAGGAATTCGGTGGTGGCTTTTCTTTCTTTGAATTGTCCAAGACAGACACATGACTCCAATTATTATGTTAAATAACAGAGTACTAAGAGAAATTTGAAAGTTCGAAACCTGCACTATGCTTGCTGACTTCAAGGTCTGATCAGGCACCTAAACAATTCCTTATTCGCTCCAGGGAAAATACCTCTTGACGCCCCGCTGGCGCTTATGGTTTCGTATATGAAACCGTTTTACGGTGAATCGTTTAGATCGGCGAAGGGAGGCGCTGTGATGGCGAAACAAGAATCCGCGCTGCGTGCGCAACAAGGAACCGAAAGCCAGATCACCGTGTCCCTCAGCGGGATCGGAATGTCGTTTTCGGGTGTATCTGTTCTCCGAGATGTCGACCTCGTTTTCGACGGCGGCGAAATCCACACTTTGATGGGCGAGAATGGTGCCGGGAAAAGCACGCTCGTCAAAATCATCTCTGGCGTACAGAGACCCACATTTGGAAAATTCCAGATTGATGGTGAAACCGTAGAATTCGATGCCCCACGCGATGCCGAAAAGCACGGCATCGTCATCATGCATCAGGAACTCAGCCTGATCCCGGAAATGACGGTGGCCGAAAATGTCCTGCTTGGGCATGAGCCCCGGAAGTTCGGCGCATTCATCGACCGCAAAGCGCTGCGGGAATAGGCAAAGAAGGCGTTGGCTCGCTTCGGGTTCACGCTGGACATTGACACACCGGTCAAAGATTTACGCGTGGGCGAGCAGCAACTTGTCGAAATCGCTCGCGCATTGTTGATGAATGCGCGACTGCTGATCATGGACGAACCCACCTCAGCGCTGTCGCAGGCTGAGGCTGACATTCTGATGGAGGTCGTGCGCGATCTGGCCCTACAAGGGGTTGCCGTAGTCTACATCTCGCACCGAATGGATGAAGTGTTTGAAATTTCCGACCGGGTTACGGTTTTAAGGGATGGTGACCTGATCGGTACGCGGTTGGCCTCTGAGACAACGTCAGCCGAACTGATCCGCATGATGGTCGGTCGCACGGTCGAGATCAACGCCGTTGAACGCCAGAACCCGGCGACCGATGAAACCGTATTGCAGGTCGCCAATCTGTCGGCCTGGGACGGCAAACGTAAAGTGCTGGACGACGTTTCATTCGATCTCAAGCGCGGAGAGATTCTGGGTATCGGCGGACTTTTGGGGGCGGGTCGGACTGAGTTGCTGGAGACATTGTTCGGCGCAAGAGGTGCCAGCTATCAGGGTGAAGTAACGCTGGAAGGCAATCAACTGCGGCCCATCAAACCTCAGGACGGGGTGCGCAACGGGTTGGCACTAATCACCGAAGATCGCAAGGGCAACGGCCTGATCCTTGATCGCTCGATCTCATCAAACGTGGCATTGCCGTTGATGCCTTTGCAGTCCCGTTTTGGGCGATTTTCCGAGGCTGAACAGCGCAAACAAGCACTTAAGGCCATCGAAACACTCAAGGTTGCGGCAACCGGCCCCGAGCATCCGGTTGGCAAACTCAGCGGGGGCAATCAGCAAAAGGTGGTTCTGGGCAAATGGCTGGCAACGCAGCCCCGTGTCCTTCTGCTGGATGAGCCCACACGCGGTATCGACATCGGCGCCAAGGACGAAATCTATGACCTGGTCGGACGACTGGCGGATCAGGGTATCTCGGTTTTGTTCGCAAGTTCTGAGCTTTCTGAGTTCATGGCCGTCTGTGACCGCATGATTGTGCTGTGCGAAGGCCAGATGGCCGGAGAGCTTTCCCGAAAAGAAATGTCCGTGGATTCAATCAAGGCCCTGGCGATGCAGTTCCGCTAACTGCCCCGGCCCACAAAAGAGAAAAGACATGACCGTTATGGAACCCAACAGCCCGACAGTGAAACAAGACCGCCCAGGTGCGGCAATGTTCATGCAGCTATTGAGCAAAACCAAACTGTATTGGGGGCTGTTCGCCCTGATCCTGTTTGGTGCGCTGACCTCACCCCTTTCTTCGAAGGGCAACAATATCTTTCTGTCGCTTGGGAACCTGACGGACATCCTGCGTCAGGTGTCGGTCACCGGGATTGTCGCGGTCGGTATGACGATGGTGATTTTCATCGCAGGCATCGATCTGTCCGTTGGGTCTGTCATGGCTTTGGGCACGGTGATCTGCGCCATGCTGCTCACCCAGGAAGGCTGGACCGCAGCAAGTTACTTTGGCGTTCCTGCGACCGGGATTGTCCTTTTTGTGACCATCGCGGCCCTGATCTATTTCGTCCAAAGCAACCTGAACCGCACCTCTGAAACAGCAGCAACAACAAGCGCGCCGTCGCGGATGCTGAGTCGGCTGATTGCTGCTGCGATCGCAATTGGCGTGATGGTCTGGCTGGCCGGGCAGGTCATGCCAAAGTTCGGTGTTCTTGCAGTTCTGATCGTGGTGCCTTGTATTGGCGCCGTCATGGGCACGGTGAACGGTGCACTGATCGTCTATGGCCGCCTGCAACCCTTTATCGTGACGCTGGCGATGATGGTGGGTGCGCTGGGTCTGGCGCGCGTCATTGCAGGGCAAGATACGGCTGTTTATCCGGTCTACACCGGCAGCAATGCGACTGAAAATTTCGAAGTGTTGCGTGAGTTGCTGTGGGGCGTCCTGCCCGTACCCGGGCTTTTCTTCCTTGGCGTCCTGTTGGTCTTTTTCCTGATCACACGGTTCACCACTTTTGGCAGCTACCTCATGGCCATCGGCGGCAATGAAGAGGCCGCACGTCTGGCCGGCATCAATGTGGGGCGCAACAAGATCATCACCTACGCATTGGCTGGAGGCCTCTCGGCGCTGGCTGGTGTGCTATACGTCGCACAATTCCGTCAGGGTAAACCAGATGCCGGATTGGGACTGGAACTGGATGCGATTGCAGCCGTTGTGATCGGTGGCACCAGCCTCATGGGCGGTCGTGGGGCGATCATGGGGACATTTGTTGGAGTGCTGATCTTTGGCTTCCTCAGCAACATCCTGCAACTCAACAACATCGACAGCAACACGCAGCTGGTGCTCAAGGGCATCATCATCGTGGTCGCCGTCCTGCTTCAGGAAGGGCGATTTGAAGAGATCTTTGTCATGGCGAAAGAGCGCCTCGGCAGAGGGAGGAGGCTCTAACCTCAGATCTTGGCGGACCAAGGTTAGAGCAATCAGAACGCGGGAATTTGGAGAAACCCGCATCATGACTAAGGAGTAGACTATGAAAAGAAGAGTATTTGGCAAGGGCCTGATGGCCGCCACCGCGCTCGTAACCTCGTTTTCGGCCTCGATGGTACTTGCGGCTGACAACTATGTGATCGGTTTTTCGCAGGTAACCACAGTTGAGCCCTGGCGTGTCCAATTCAACAAGGATCTGCGTGCCGAAGCGGACCAGCACGACAATGTCGAGCTGATCATTGCGGACGCCAACGACCGCACCGAAAAGCAGGTGGCCGATGTTGAGAACTTTATCCGTCAGGAAGTTGACGCGATCCTGATCTCGCCCAAGGAATCCGCTGGTCTGACCGGTGTGGTCGAGCAGGCAACAGACGCTGGCATCCCTGTCTTTGTTCTGGACCGCAACGTGGACACCGAAAAGTTCGTTCAATGGGTCGGCGGCGACAACGAACTGATCGGCCGCGAAGCCGGTAAGTTTGCGCTGGACCAGCTGGGCGGTGCGGGTGCAGCAAAAGGCACCATCATTGAGATCTGGGGAGGCCTGGGAACACAAGCTGCCCATGACCGCGCAAATGGTTTCCATGAGGCGTTTGAAGGCGAAAAAGGCGTGACCTTCCTGCTTGATCAGCAGTCGGGCGATTGGAAACAGGATCAGGCGTACGACATCATGTCGACCGCCCTCCGCAACTACGAAGACATCACAATGGTTTACGGCCACAACGATCCGATGGCTTATGGTGCATATCTGGCCGCCAAGGACGCTGGCCGCGCGGATGACATCATCTTCATCGGTGTTGACGCTTTGCCAGGTGAAGGCGTGACCTGGGTCGCCAATGGCGAACTGTCGGCCACATTCCTGTATCCAACTCCCGGTGCCGAAGGTCTTCGTCAGGCACTGAAACACCTGAAAGGCGAAGAGGTGCCAAAGTCGGTCGTCATGGGCACCGAGGCAATCACTGCCGATAACGCAGGAGAAATCCTGAAGAAAAACGGCCTGTAAGGACCAATCAGGCCGGTTTCCTTTCTCCTCCCTGTCGGGGTGGCCGGTCGGACACGCAGGGGCTTGCGCCCCTGCTGTCTTTTTTGAGAAAGCTTCGAAAAAAGGTGCCGCGAATGTCCGAGCAAAAAACGAAACTCCAAAAGTACTCGGCTCCCGCTTTGGAGAAGGGATTGGATATTCTTGAGTTTCTTTCTTTGTCGGACACTGCCCCTACCCTTTCTCAGCTTGCGCAGGGTATTGGCCGATCGAAGAACGAAATCTTTCGCATGATGATCGTGCTGGAGGAACGCGGATACATCGACCGCCAGGAAGGTGACCTGTTCAAACTAACTGGAAAGCTTGCTTTGCTGGGTGGAGACCGCACAGACAACAGCAAACTCGCGGAATTGGCTGAGCCCTATATGAACCGTTTGGCCGAAGAGATCGAACTGTCAAACCACCTTTGGGTGCCCAATGGAAAAGACGAGCTGATTGTGATCAACAGTGTCTCATCGTCCCAGAACTACGGTGTCACGGTGCAAGTCGGTTACACAACGCCCGTGTTTCAGACATCGGCCGGGGCGTGTTTTCTTTCGGAAATTTCCTCACGCGAAGATCGCTTAGCCTATCTTCGCAAAATTTCATCGGAGGAAAACCCAGACTCTCTGCAAGAGTTTTCTGATCAAGCGGCAGTCTGCGCCGATCAGAACTACATTTCGCTCGGCAGCCCCGAGAGCAACGCCATAAGCGAGATTTCGACACCTATCCGTCATGGTATGGGACAATCCGTGATCGCTTCACTGACGATTCCGCATTTCGCTTCCGCCCTGATCGACAACCGCCGCGAATTTGTCATTGATGCGCTAAAAACGACGGCGGCTCAATTGCAAGCCAGCGTAGCGACCCGAATGCCCCTGCCCCGCACGCCTTGGTATCAATTCACCTGAAAATCTGCAGATGAAACCATCCGGCCCGCCCAAAAGACAGGCCGGACAGCGTGAGTGGTGGTACTTAGTCGTACAGAACGGCCGAGATCTTCGGGTCGTCAATGTTCGAGGCATCGTAGTAGTAGAAGCCTGTGTCGATCAGACCTGGAACCTCTTCCCCGTTCAGAGCCGCCACCGCTGCCTTCACCGTCTCGTAGCCGATGCCGACCGGGTTTTGCGTGATCGCGCCGGCCATCAGACCGCTCTTGATTGCGTCTTTCTGGGCTTTACCGCTGTCATAGCCGATGATGATCAAACCCTCGGTGCCCAGTTCCTGAACGCCGTTCACAACACCGATGGCCGAACCTTCGTTGGTGCCGAAGATGCCATTCAGATCAGGGTTCGCCGTCAGGATCGCCTTGGTGACTTCGGTCGATTTCAGGTGGTCGCCCTGGCCGTACTGAACCGTGACAACTTCGATATCCGGGTATTTCTCGGCCATTCGGTTCACGAAGCCGTCGCGACGATCGATGCCGGTGCGGCTGGTCTGGTCATGCGCGACAACTGCGACTTTGCCCTTGCCACCAATTTTCTCTGCCATCTTGTCGGCTGCGAGTCCGGCTGCTGCCAGGTTGTCCGTTGTCGCGGTTGAAAGCGGAATGTCACTGTCAACGCCGCTGTCGAAAGCAATGATCGGAATGCCCTTTTCGTTGGCCTGCTTCAAAAGCGGGATTGCAGCTTGGCTATCCAGAGCGGCAAAACCAATGGCTTTGGGGTTGTTGGCCAGAGCGGCAGCCAGCATGTCGATCTGACGGTCCACCATGGTCTCATTGTCCGGGCCTTCGAACGTGATGGTGACATCAAATTCGTCAGCCGCCTGCTCCGCACCCGACTTCACGGCCTGCCAGAACTGATGCTGGAAGCCTTTGGATACCAGCGGGATGTAGATCTCTTCGGCCGCCGCCATCGAGGCGGGTCCTGCCAGGGTGGCTGCACTCAGCGCACCCAGAATGAAACGACGTGATAACATGTTTTCTCCTCCAGTTGGTCGTTTTGGTCTTTGAATTAGCTGCTTGGTCATCCCGATTTCTTGCGCCGTGCCATATCGGCATAGACGGCCAGGATGATGATTGCGCCGGTCACAACGGTCTGCCATTCCTGCGCGACGGACAGCACACGCAATCCGTTGGTCAGCACCGCCATGATCAGGGCGCCAATCAGCGTGCCCAGAATGGTGCCGCGCCCGCCGGACAGGGACGTGCCGCCGATCACCACGGCGGCGATCGCTTCCAGCTCGTAACCCAGCCCCAATGCCGGTTGCGCCGAGTTCAGGCGCGAGGCGATCAAGATTCCGGCGATGCCGCAGATCGCTCCGGCCAGCGCATAAATGCGCATCTTCCACATGTCGGTGTTCACGCCGGACAGACGCACCGCTTCCTCATTTGAGCCAAGCGCAAATGTATAACGGCCCAGAACCGTGCGCCCCAGAATGTACGATGCCGCGATGGCCACAAGGAACAGGATCAGCACACCGTTGGGGATGGGCAGCGAAGGGAAAACCTCTCCGATCAGTGACCCGCGCGAAATCAGGTCGAAGCCCGGCGTGTCGTTGAAATATATTGGCCGCGTCCCCGAGATCACCAGCGACAGGCCTTTAAGGATCAGCATCATCCCAAGCGTGGCGATGAAAGGCGGAATTTTCATTTTCGCGACGAAAGTGCCTGAGCAAAGTCCGCAAAATGCGCCCGCCGCAATGGCTGCGGCAACGCCCAACAGCAAGGGCATGCCGAGATACGTTAACACCACGCCCGCGATCACGGCGCAGAAGGTCATCAGCGTACCAACGGACAGATCAATCCCACCCGTGATAATGACCAGCGTTGCTGCGACGGCCAGAACGCCGTTGACCGACGTTGCCTGCAGAATGGCGATCATGTTCGAGGTCTGCATGAAGTTGGGTGATGCAATGGAAAAGCCGATCAGCAGAACGATCAAACTGGCAAAGGCCAACAGCTTTTGATACGCGCCACTGTCCGCAAGGCCCGAGAGTGGCTTTTTCTTTTCGATGTCGGTTGCTGTGGTCATTGGACTGTCCCTGTTACCTGCATCGCCGCCGCACGTTGCGTGGCCAGATGCATGATGTCTTCTTGTGTGGTGTCTTTTCCGCCGGGCAGAATGCCGGTCAGTCGCCCTTCACACATCACGGCGATGCGATGGCTGAGGCGCATGATTTCGGGCAGTTCGGATGAGATCACGATGATCGTCTTGCCCTGTCCCGCCAGTTCTTCCAGCAGCTTGTAAATCTCGGATTTTGCGCCGACGTCGATGCCGCGGGTGGGTTCGTCAAAGATCAGAATATCGCAGTCACGCAGCAGCCATTTGGCGATGACAACTTTCTGCTGGTTGCCGCCTGACAGCAGGCGAACCTCCTGCACATCCGATGGTGTTCGAATGCCCAATTGCTGGATGTAGCTTTTTGCGGTGTCGCTGATGTCTCCATCATGCAGAACTCCGCCTGCGCCGGTGAACAGGTCCATCGAGGCAAGCGCGATGTTGTCGCGCACGTTCATACCAGTGGCGAGGCCGAAGTGCTTTCGGTCTTCGGAAAGGTATCCGATCCCCGCTTTGACGGCGTCGGTGGGTGATTTGATCGACACCACCTGACCATGTACCCGGATTTCTCCGCTATCCTTGGGGTCGGCCCCGAAGATAGCCCGTGCAACCTCGGTACGACCTGCGCCCATCAGACCGGCAAAGCCCAGAATTTCACCCTTTTGGACCGAGAAACTGACGTCCTGAATTTCGTTGCTCCGGCTCAGCCCGGTGACCTGCAGAGACATCTCAGCATCACCCAGATCGGGCACGTCCAGCGGTTCTTCTTTGACCTCACGGCCGACCATCATGGCAATGATCTGGCTGATGGGGGTTTCGGCAGCACCAACTGTTCCGACATATTCCCCATCACGCATGACCGTCACGCGATCCGAGATCTGCTTGAGCTCGTCCATCTTGTGGCTGATGTAAACGATACCAACGCCCTCGGCCTTGAGGCGGCGAATGATGACGAACAGCTCGGCAATTTCGGCGTCATTCAGGGCCGCCGTAGGCTCGTCCATGATGAGCACTTTGGACCGAAAGGACAGTGCCTTGGCGATCTCGACCATCTGCTGTTTTGCGATGGTCAGGTTGCCCACCGGCGCCCTGGGATCGAGGCTGAGATTCATCGAAGCAAAGATTTCGGCTGTCTGCGCATTCAGCGCAGCCTCATCCAAACGACCAAAACTCTTGCGCGGTTCTCGCCCGATGAAAATGTTCTGAGCGACAGTCAGGTCATTCATCAGGCTCAGTTCCTGATGGATGATCCCGACGCCCAGATCCTGTGCTTCACGCGGGGTTGTCGGACTAACTTCGCGCCCTTCGATCTTCAGCGTCCCACCATCGCGCTGATAGATACCCGACAGGATCTTCATCAGCGTACTTTTCCCGGCCCCGTTCTCCCCCATCAGCGCGTGAACTTCGCCCGGTTCAAGATCGAACTGCACGGATTTCAGCGCGTGCACGCCGGGGAAGAACTTATCAATCCCCGTCATTTCGACCAATTTATTCATTTTCCCTCCCATGTGCCCCTCTCCCTTGGGCCCAACGCGGTTTACATCACCGCGCCGATTTGCCAGGGGACGAATTCAACGCCCCCAAAGCCAAGTTCCTCGCTTTTGGTCTTTTCTCCCGAGGCGACGCGGATGAGCATTTCAAACAGCTCTTCGCCTTTTGCCTCGATGCTGATCCCGTTGGTCACGATGTCACCGCAGTTCAGGTCCATATCGTCGGCCATTCGGGCATACATCTCGGAATTGGTGGCCAGTTTGATACAAGGCGTCGGCTGATATCCGGACACCGACCCGCGCCCAGTGGTGAACACGATCAGGTTCGCGCCCGAGGCCACTTGTCCGGTCACCGAACACGGATCAAAACCGGGGCTGTCCATGAAGACAAACCCGTGCTTGTCTACCATCTCACCGAATTTGTAGACGTCGCGCAGAGGAGCTGTGCCGCCTTTGGCAACGGCTCCCAGCGATTTTTCAAGAATGGTTGTCAGGCCACCGCGCTTGTTGCCGGGGCTCGGGTTGTTGTCCATCTCACCGCAGTTGCGGGCGGTGTAGTCCTCCCACCAGTGGATACGTTCGATCAGCTTTTCACCAACTTCGACCGTTTCGGCCCGCCGCGTCAGCAGATGCTCTGCCCCGTAGATTTCCGAGGTTTCCGACAGGATCGTCGTGCCCCCGTGGCGCACCAGCAGATCCGAGGCATACCCCAGCGCGGGATTCGCAGTGATCCCCGAATATCCGTCCGAGCCGCCACATTGCATGCCGACCGTAATGGCACTGATCGGAGCGGGGGCGCGTTCGGCTTGATTGGCCAGTTCGGCGATGCCTCGCAGTTCTTCGAGCCCCCGCTCGATTGTGCGCCGCGTTCCGCCCTCATTCTGAATAGTCATGTAGCGCAGGGCACCGTTAGCGCGGATTGGACGACCGCCAACCAGGTCTGCGACCTGCATGACCTCACACCCCAGACCAATCAGCAGGATACCCCCGAAATTCGGATGCTGGGCGTACCCGGACAGGGTTCGGAACAGGGTGGCATAACCCTCATCCTTGCCGGACATTCCGCAGCCGGTCCCATGCACAATAGGCACCACGCCATCCACATTTGGGAAGCTGTCCAGCAGCCCGGATTTTTCCGCCGCCTCAGCGATGAAGCGCGCCACGGACCCCGAACAATTCACGGTGGTCAGAATACCGATGTAGTTTCGGGTTCCCACCTTACCGTCGGTGCGATGGTATCCGTCGAATGTCCGCTCTTCAGTCAGAGCAGGCAGTGGCGCGTTCGCGCTGGCATGTGCGTAGTCTTGCTGATGCGCCCCCATGCCAAGGTTGTGCACGTGGATATGTTCACCCGGTGCGATATCACATTTAGCCTGCCCGATAATCTGGCCATAGCGAACAACGTTTTCGCCAGCCTGGATTGATGACACCGCAATCTTGTGACCGCGGGTGACAGACGCGGTCAAGGGCACTGGAACATGCGCTGGTTGTTCACCCGCCTGCAGGTCGCGCAAAGCAATGACGATATTGTCCTGCGGATTAAGCTTCACGACGTCGCGCGTCGCCTCTTCCAAAACATCTATGCCGCCGTGTGCTTGCATCTCTTCCCCGCTTGCTTGGCCAATGTTGCTAAATCCAAAATCACTACTTGTCAACTAACATGTTAGAATGCTAAATTGCTCAGCATGAACAAACACCAAGATATTGATGCTGCGCTGCTGCCCGAGATCACGACTATCGAAGGGCCACTGACTCAACGGGTTCACCACTCTTTGAAACAGGCGATTCTCTCGCTTGATTTCCCTCCCGGGGCGAATCTCCGGAAGGCGCCAGTGTGCGAGAGATTGGGCGTATCTCGAGCACCTGTTGCCGACGCGATCGCGCGTCTGGCCTCCGAAGGGCTGGTGGATGTGGTGCCGCAATCCGGCACCCGCGTGTCCTATTTCTCGATGGATGAAATTCGCGAAGGCGCTTTCCTGCGCGAGGCGCTTGAGCTTGCAACCGTCGCGAAGGTCGCACGCGATCTGACCGACGATCAGCGCAAACGGTTGAGCCGCAACATGCGTCTGCAGGAACTGCTGATCGAGGATGAGGACATCCCTGGCTTTTATCAGGCAGACGAAGAGTTCCACGGCTTACTGATGGAGTTCACCGGATTCCGCCGTCTTGCGGACGTTGCGCAAACCGTATCGTTGCAGGTCAGCCGCGCCCGTATGTTGCTGCTGCCGACACCCGGCCGAATAGCTGAGACATTGGCAGAACACCGGGCGATTTTCGAAGCAATAAGCAATCGCGACGAACAGGCTGCGCAGGACGCTATGCGTACCCATCTTGGGCAGTTGATGCCGCGCATCGAACAACTGGAAAAGCAAAATCCCGATTTGTTCAACCTTACTCCACAGTCGAATAGCGAGGCAGGATGATCGTTTCCCAGACAGAATTACTGAACAACCGTACCACACGGCCTGTTCCCCTGACCCGCATGGGTTTTGGCGGGGCGCCGTTGGGGAACCTGTATCGCAAAGTCTCGGATGAGGACGCGCAGGCGGCGTTGCAGGCCGCCTATGATGCAGGCATCCGATTTTTTGACACCGCGCCGCAATATGGGCTTGGCCGGTCAGAACATCGGTTTGGGCAGGCGATCGACCGGTTCGGTCGCGAGAACATTCAACTCTCAACCAAGATTGGTCGCTTGTTACTGGATTGCGAACCGCATGAGGTGACACCCGAAGCCTTCGTCGATGTGCCACAGAAACGGATCGTGTTCGACTATACCTATGACGGAGTCATGCGGTCTTACGAGGCCAGCCGCGACAGGATCGGTGTAGCCAACTCTGACATTCTTTTGGTGCATGATGTCTGTGTCTTCAGCCAGGGCAGCCAGGAAATGTCGGACGCCAAGGTGCGCGAGCTTTTTGATGGCGGGGGTTATAAAGCGCTAACCGAACTGCGCGACGCAGGCGAGATCGCTGCAATCGGCGCGGGCGTAAACGAATGGCAGGTCTGCGAAAGGCTGCTTGGACTGGGGGATTTTGACGGGTTCCTGCTGGCCGGGCGCTATACCCTGCTGGAGCAGGAAGCGCTCGACAGTTTCCTGCCATTATGTGAGCAGCGCGATGTCGGGATCATCCTCGGGGGACCTTACAATTCAGGCGTTCTCGCCACTGGAGCTGTGCCCGGCGCTAAATACAATTATGCAGACGCGCCCGAAGACATTCTAAACCGGGTCCGTAAGATCGAAGCAGTTTGCGCGGCCCACAACACACCGTTGATCGCTGCGGCGTTGCAATTTGTTCTGGGTCATCCGTGCGTCAAAACAGTGGTGCCTGGAGCCGTCAACGCATCCGAAGTCCAGTCCAATGTGGCCTTGATGGAGCGCGACATTCCTCCTGGTCTTTGGTCGGATCTACGATCCGAAGGTCTGATCCGACCGGACGCGCCTCTGCCAAGCGAGGCCGCCGATGCTGCGTAACATCGACCCGATCCTGTCGCCGGAGCTCCTGTACACCCTCAGGGCCATGGGTCACGGGGATGAAATCGTCATAGCAGACGCGAACTTCCCGGGTTCCAGTAGCGGCCCGAACTGCATCCGGGCGGATGGATCTTCGGCCAGTGAAGTGTTGCAAGCTGTTTTGTCCGTGATGCCGCTGGACACCTTCGTTCCTGATCCGGCGTTGACCATGCAGGTTGTCGGCGACCCGGAGGCGGTTCCCGACGCAGTCGCGGACTTTCAAAGTATCATCGACAAGACTGCCGACAACCCGGCCAAAGTTCAGGGCTTGGAACGGTTTGCATTCTACGACCGTGCAGCCAACGCTTTTGCCATCGTTCAGACAGGCGAGCGCAGGCTTTATGGCAACATCATCCTAAAAAAGGGTGTGATCGGATGAGAATCGACGCGCATCAGCATTTCTGGGCTTTGGCGCGCGGCGACTATGGCTGGCTGACGCCTGCTCTGGACACGATCTACCGAGATTTCACGCCAGACGACCTAATGCCCCTGCTCAAAGCTGCCGGGATCAATAGCACGGTCCTTGTCCAGGCGGCACCCACAGTGGCAGAGACCAAATTCATGCTCTCGCTGGCTGACCAAAATGCGTTTATCAAAGGTGTTGTCGGCTGGGTTGATTTTGAAGCCGTTGATGTTGGCGTGCAAATTGCTGCTTTGGCCGCCCACCCAGCACTGGTTGGCCTTCGCCCGATGATACAGGACATTGCTGATCCTTTGTGGATGCTCGGCGACACACTGCCTCCAGCTTTCGAGGCTGTCCAACGGTATGACCTGACATTCGATGCATTGACCTTGCCCCAACATCTGGGCCCGCTCAGACAACTTCTTCAGCGCTACCCCGACTTGCGTGTGGTCATCGACCATGGGTCGAAACCGTTGATCAAAGACGCAATCTTGCATGATTGGTCCGACAACATGTCGGCCTTGGCCCGGGATACAAACGCATGGTGCAAGCTGTCCGGCCTCGTGACCGAGGCTGCCGCAGATTGGACGATCGAAGACCTGCGCCCCTACGTGGATCACCTGCTGAACACTTTCGGCCCGTCGCGTCTAATCTGGGGCAGCGATTGGCCGGTTTGCACCTTGGCCAGCAGCTACGAGCGCTGGTGTGAAACCACCGATACGCTCCTGAACCAGCTGAGCAACGACGAACGCCAGGCGATCATGGGTGGCAATGCCACCCGCGCCTATAACCTCAGGGATTAAAATGACCATACCTACATTGGAACCAAACGGGCTGTGGCTCGGCCGTGTTGAGCGTGCAGGGGTTGGGCCCAGCGTGGTAACCCTGCGCAATGGGCAGGTTGTCGATATAACGTCAAAAACGGCACCAACCGTCCGGGACATTCTGGAACGCGAAGACGCGACAGACTATGTGCGCAATGCACAAGGTGAAGAAATCGGCCCTTTTGACGCCGACCACCAATGGCTCGCGCCGTGCGACCTGCAGGCGGTTAAAGCCTGCGGTGTCACATTTGCGGGCTCCATGGTCGAACGTGTGATCGAAGAACAGGCCGCAGGCGATCCTGCCAAAGCCGATGCCATCCGCGCGCGCATCGGAGACCGGATCGGGGACAGCCTTTCCAACATCGTACCGGGATCGGACGCCGCCGCAGATGTAAAAGAAGCACTGATAGCTGAAGGCCTCTGGAGCCAGTATCTGGAAGTCGGGATCGGCCCCGATGCCGAGGTGTTTTCAAAGGCGCAGGTACTTTCGTCAGTCGGCTTCGGTGCAGATATTGGACTGCACCCCGTTTCAACCTGGAACAATCCCGAACCCGAAGTTGTACTGGCCGTTACCTCAAAAGGCGAGATCAAAGGCGCAACGCTGGGCAATGATGTGAACCTGCGCGATGTCGAAGGACGTTCAGCTCTGTTGTTGAGCAAAGCCAAGGACAACAACGCCTCCTGCGCGATCGGACAGATGATCCGGTTGTTCGATATTGGGTTCACACTGGACGATGTACGTCAAGCTGAGCTGACGCTGACCGTCACCGGGCCGGATGGGTTTGTCCTGAACGGCAGCTCATCGATGTCCCAGATCAGCCGCGATCCTGCCGATCTTGTGAAGCAGACAATCGGACGCCACCACCAATATCCTGACGGGCTGATGCTGTTTCTTGGCACACTCTTCGCCCCAACCCAGGACCGGGATACCCCAGGCGGTGGATTCACACACAAACTTGGCGACGTCGTCACCATCGCCAATGCACAACTTGGGGCACTGACCAACACCGTGCGCCTGTCGACGGAATGCCCGGAATGGACGTTTGGGGCGTCACACCTGATGCGAAACCTCGCCCATCGCGGCCTGCTGTAAGTGAGAACGAATATGTTATCTGGAAAACACCTGATCGCCGGCGAATGGGTCGGCGCAGATGCGACTTTTGCATCCGAACCTGCGCATGGACCAAGCCATGACTTTTCTGTGGGGACAGCGACATTGGTCGATAACGCAGTAGAAGCGGCCGAGGCAGCGTTTGCCACTTTCGGCTGGTCCTCGCGCGCCGAGCGCGCCGCATTTCTGCGCAAAATCGCGGAGGAGATTGACGCGCGTGGAGATGCCATTACCGAGATTGGCACTCAGGAAACCGGCTTGCCCGAGGCGCGTCTGCAGGGGGAACGTGGCCGTACCGTCGGCCAGCTGCGCCTCTTCGCCGATCACATCGAAGCGGGTGATTATCTGGACATGCGCCATGACCCGGCGATGCCGGATCGCGCACCCTTGCCCCGCCCCGACTTGCGCATGATCCAGCGCCCGCTGGGGCCTGTTGCGGTATTCGGCGCGTCGAACTTCCCATTGGCCTTCTCGGTTGCTGGGGGCGATACCGCCGCGGCACTGGCCGCAGGATGTCCGATTGTCGTTAAAGGTCATTCGGCCCATCCCGGCACGGGCGAGATCGTGGCGCAGGCCATCGACGCCGCCATCAAGGCGACCGGGGTTCATCCCGGAGTGTTTTCACTGGTTCAAGGCGGCAAACGGGACGTGGGCACGCGCCTGGTGCAACATCCTCTGATCCGGGCCGTAGGTTTCACTGGCAGCCTTGGAGGTGGACGCGCATTGTTTGATTTGTGCGCGCAGCGGGATGAACCCATTCCGTTCTTTGGCGAGCTGGGCTCGGTCAATCCAATGTTTATCTTGCCGCAAGCAGCGGCCGCGCGAGGGGCCGAGATCGGCACAGGTTGGGCCGCTTCGCTGACGATGGGCGCCGGTCAGTTCTGCACCAATCCCGGCATTGCCGTTATCATTGATGGGCCTGATGCTGAGGCGTTTCAGTCCGCAGCTGAGACCGGGTTGTCTTCGGTGGCTGACCAGACAATGCTGACCGATGGAATTGCGGCAGCCTATCGCGACGGCGTTTCGCGCATCGCCGCCGGAACAGGTGTTTCCAAGATCATGGGCACCAGTTGCGAGACACGCGATGCCGCGCCTTACTTGTTCGCTGTTTCCGGCGATGACTGGCTGGCCGACCACAAGCTGCAGGAAGAGGTTTTCGGACCATTGGGCATTATCGTGCACGTGAATGACACCTCTCAAATGCAACAGATCGCGCGCACCATCGAGGGGCAACTGACCTGCACACTGCATCTGGACGCAGGCGACAGACCCGACGCTCAGGCGCTGCTTCCGCTGCTGGAACGAAAGGCGGGCCGCCTACTGGCCAACAGCTTCCCGACCGGCGTTGAAGTGTGCGACAGCATGGTTCACGGCGGCCCCTACCCTGCCTCAACCAACTTTGGCGCAACATCCGTTGGCACATTGTCGATCCGGCGCTTTCTGCGGCCGGTCTGTTATCAGGACATCCCAACGGATCTTCTACCCGAGAAACTGCGAGGCAACCAATGACGACATTCGAACCATCGAACCGGCTTGCAGGCAAAACCGCCCTAATCACAGCTGCCGGGCAAGGCATTGGCCGCGCAACCGCCGAATTGTTTGCGGCCGAAGGCGCACGCGTGATCGCCAGCGACATCAACGATGCTTCTCTAACCGAATTGGGCGGCATCGCGGGTATCGAACAGCTCAACCTGGACGTAACAGACAATGAAGCTGTGACAGCCGCTGCGGCCGACCTGCCGAATCTGGACATTCTGTTTAACTGCGCAGGCTATGTTGCGGGAGGCTCTATCCTTGAGTGTGAAGAACAGGATTGGGACTTCAGCTTTGACCTCAACGTCAAAGCCATGTTCAGACTGATCCGCCTGACCCTTCCGGGAATGCTTGAAGTCGGCGGTGGGTCAATCATCAATATGTCTTCAGTCGCATCATCCATAAAGGGCGTACCTAACCGATTTGCCTATTGTGCATCAAAGGCAGCGGTAATTGGCCTGACCAAATCCGTGGCCGCCGATTTCGTAACTCAAGGCATCCGATGCAATGCGATTTGCCCCGGCACCGTTGACAGCCCAAGCCTGCATGACAGGCTGCGCGACACGGGAGACTACGAAAAGGCAATGACTGATTTCATTGCCCGTCAGCCGATGGGCCGAATTGGCACCGCGGAAGAGATCGCAGAACTGGCTCTGTATTTAGCCAGTGATGCAAGCAAATACACGTCGGGTCAGCCTTTTGCCATTGATGGCGGCTGGACGATCTGAGCAGGAAGGAACCTCACAATGAAACTGCTACGTTATGGTGCCAAGGGCGCTGAAAAACCCGGTATTTTGGGGTCGGACGGCTCAGTGCGTGACCTTTCCGGCGTTATCGATGACATCTCGGGCGACACACTTGGCGACACAGTTCTTGAGAAATTGCGGGCAACAGATGCGGACAGCCTACCGGTGGTAGATGGAGATCCACGCATTGGTCCTTGCGTTGGCAATGTCGGCAAATTCATCTGCATAGGTCTGAACTATGCCGATCACGCGGCAGAAAGCGGCATGGAACTCCCTGCTGAACCAGTGATTTTCTTCAAGGCCACCTCGGCCATCATCGGCCCCAACGATACGGTCGAAATCCCGCGCGGCTCGGTCAAAACCGACTGGGAAGTGGAGCTGGGCGTGGTCATCGGCAAAGAGGCCAAATACGTATCCGAGGCCGAAGCCGTGGATCACATAGCCGGGTATTGCGTGGTCAACGACTTGTCAGAACGAGATTTTCAGCTCCATCGCTCGGGTCAATGGGTCAAGGGAAAGTCCGCCGATACGTTTGGCCCAATCGGCCCCTGGCTGGTGACAAGAGACGAGGTGCCAGACCCGCAAAACCTGCCGATGTATCTTGAGGTGAACGGGCACCGGTATCAGGATGGTTCAACCAAAACGATGCATTTTGGTGTGGCAACCGTCATTGCGCATCTATCGCAGTTTATGTCGCTGCAACCCGGGGACGTGATTTCGACAGGAACACCGCCTGGCGTGGGTATGGGGCAAGAACCTCAGACTTATCTGAAGCCAGGCGATAAAATGGAACTGGGGATTGAGGGGCTGGGCGTCCAGCGACAGGATGTCATCGCGGGATAGTGGAAACTCAGCCATTGCCCGCTGTATCTCGACGCCACTGGTTACGGCAGCGACAACCGAAGAAAATTCGACAAGAGCACCATCCCGCATCAACTTGACGAGTCGCCCTTAATGTCTTGCAATTTCGGGATCAAAATCTCTGAACGCAGAGTTTAGAGAGCGGACAATACCCTTGCTTCGTCGCTGCCCATCAACGACGAACACCCAACGACGTCGGCAGCCATAATAGCGGCGCGTCGACGATGCACAGGACCCGCCTGCTTACAGTCTAACGGATGTCACGAAATCTCGACCATGCATGTCCTTCTGTTAGTCCAACTAATTTGGCTGCCATGGCACAGACTGAATTTCTGCTTCGCCTCGATGGCTCCTACTGTTTGCAGACGCAGCGAAAGTCAGCTTTTCGCCCAATCCCGCGCAAGTCGTATCACCGGCGAGCTCGCTAACGTCCAAATAGTCAAAAGCGAAAAAGTGAAGCACAATACTGAACACAAAACGATTTTTGAACACTGCCCATTGACCCCATTTCCTTTATTTTGTTAATTTTCAATATGTTGACAAAAAATCCTACCACCCCAGCCAGCTCATCAGAACATGGAACAACGACAGGCACTTGGGTC
>NZ_WVRF01000017.1:0-91087 GCF_013110775.1 Ruegeria sp. HKCCD7296 | reverse complement strand
TTTGACGGAAACTGAATCACAAGCCTATGCGAATGAACAGAAATTAATGGGTGTGCTGCCTAGTCAGGTATTAGCGATAATGGTTGTGTTCTAGGCTCAAAGAGTTCCGCGCTAGCCCGCAATTTTTCGATTTTTAGTGTAGGCTTATAGTCACTAAGCACTTCGCGTCGAGCGTCGGATATAGTGGGCTTTTCTTCAAAAGGCCATGTGATCAGCCAGACGCGGGCATCTGGGTGCGCGCGCAAGACTGCCTCATGCTCTGATACGACAAAATTAGCGTTGTTGATGTAATAGAACAGAGGTGTATCAACCCAGTCGCGCGCCTGCCTCATAAACACAAGATCATCCGGGCGCATTTTAGGCAGTATTGCCTGCGCAATTCCCTGGTAATCGTTCGGAGTGCCGGGCTTTTGGGCTGCATAAGGCACACTGAAGGCAAATACGATAACACATGTCCCTATTGACGCCAGCCTGAGGGCGGTATGCCGGAACATCCAGACGGCACCCGCTGCACAGAGGATCAGAAGATAGGGTATGAAGAGTAAAAAGGCCCGGTTGGCTAGAACATAGATCTCGTACGATGTCACAAAAAGGATCAGCGGCGAAACTACTCCAAGAAGCCACAAAAGTAAGGTTCTTTCCTGTGGGTAGTGCAGGGTCTTCGACGGCAATCTGGGGATGAGCGCGCGCCAAATCGTGCCTATCACAGGAATAAGGAGCGCTAAAAAAGGCAAAATGGATATTGCCATCAGTGCTTCGGTCCGGCGGTGTGCGATAGAGGCAAGCCAAAGCATGAAACAGGCTGAACAGGCGGCAGTAAAACCCAAAACCCAAAAAGGGATGTTTCGTTCTACGCTTACGACCGGCGCTTCGCGCTTTGGTGCTTTCAGACTGGCTGCCAGTAGCAGCAGAGAAAAGGCGAGAAGAAGCCAGATCCAGACCGGCTCAACCTGCAGCATCGGAATGACGCGGTAATCTTTTGCAAAAAGGAACCCTAAGGAGAAATACTCAATCAGAAAATCAGGTTCTGGATCGCGGGTTGCGGCTTTGCGCGCGCGGTAGGCCACATGGGTCAGCGCCGGAGCAGACAGTATGAAGGCGAGAGCCTGAATCTGAAACAGTCGAGGCCCCCGTATTAAATGAATCCAATGTGAAAGTTGCCCCGCTTCCTTCTCGGGCCGGGGCAAAACAAGTATTGTCCAGAACAGGTGAAGCAAGATTAACGGCCAGAAGAACTCGACTGTCAGAACTCCTGCCAGGACTGAAGCGATATAAGCTATCTCGATTTTGGGTCTTGGCTTGCGTGTCCGTACAAGGGATATCAAAAGCCAGGTTGCCAAGAGTGACAGGAAGGCGCCTGCGACATACATGCGTGCCATCTGGCTCCAGAAGATATGGAAGCCGTGAATCGCTAGCAATAACGCAGCCAGACATGCGACGGTCGATCCGAACACGCTCCGCGCGATCAAGAAAATCAGCGGTATCGAACTCAGAGCAAACAGAACACCCGGAAACCGCAGCGCCAAATGAGAGGTTCCGAATGTTTTGGTCCAGCCCAACATGGCCACATACCACCCCATGGGGTGCGGCTCGTCATGAAAGTGCCACCAGATCGTTGCGGTAAAGCTAAGCCGTGGAGGTGGTTCGGAGATGTCAGGAACAAGATGGATACCGGGAACGTAGATTTCCGGATGAGAAAGACTGCGGGTTTCAATTCCCCATACCCGTAGAATGATTGTCAGTACAATTATGATTACCAACGCAATGAAAACGAACAAGTTTCGGTGCTCACGCCTAATTCGGAAAACACTATTTTTTTTGAGTATGCTCATAATTTCCGTCTGGCAAAAAACCAAGTGTAGGTTGTTGATCATAAAGTCGAAGAAATTTGAGTAATATTACGATAAGTGTCGCGTATTGGAATACATTAGTGTTCCAGTTCATGAATCCAGCATGATAGCTGGAAGGCATGAGCAGTTGAGCCCCCATGAGGTACAAGCCCAAGAACGGGTTGTCTTACAATAACAACTTTAGACGGCTTGGATCCTTATCGACTCGGCGCGATCCTGAGATGAATCAGGCGCCAGCGCTGGCAGGCGGTTCCGGTTTGCCGGATTGGACTTTGCGGTACCGGATTTCTGCACTCTGAGCGCCGTCAAAAGACGCTGAACTTGAACCTTCCATACCGTGGGGGGCAGGGCCTAATGACAAGGAATTTCAACAAGCAGGTCGAGGAAATCCAAATCCGCGCGTAGCTATCTTCAACTGCTACAGCGCGCTTGGCATGCCCATTACAGAGGCTATAGAATAAGTCGTTCTGGGAAAAGGGAAGCACGACCTTCGACGGATTCGCGCAATAAATACATAAGAACAAATATATAAGACTGTCGCACACAGCAAAACTCCTGCCTCTGGGAAGACAAATTGAGAACTAGACGGACATTTGACAAAGGACATACAAAATAGCCCCAATTAGATGATGCTGTGGGTAATGGCGCCAACGGCTATCCAATTTGTTACGATTGGGCATTGCTAAAAGCGAAACATTCATTTGCGTTCTCGTCAATTTAGCGCCCGATATCGCTTGCGGTGTAAGTTCTTGTTTCTACAACATTGGCAATGTCGAACTCTCTCTGTTACGCTGCAAGAGCAAAGTATGTTTTCGGTGGCTGTGATTGCAGTTTGCGTTTACTTGAGGATGAAATGACGTCAAATTTTTTTGACAAGTGGTTGAGGCGCGTTTTTCTTTTGTCTTTGGCTTTAACCACTGTGGCAGTTCCCTTCGCATATGGTGCCCTTGCGGCTTGGAAAAACCTTCCACCTATTCCCCAGATCAAGCGCATATACAGAACGATGACTACTCTAGGGCACCCTGACGTGATTAGCGGACCGGTTTACCACCATCTGCAGCCTTCTCGGGGCCAAGGAGAGGGCGTTACTGTCAATTCGCTACCAGACGACAGAGCGCTGGTGCTTATGACCGGATTTTTTGAGGGTGAGAACCAAGCGCGACTAATTAAAAGAGATGGAACAATCGTCCGAAAATGGTCGCTTGATTATTTCAAACATTATCCAGACCCGGCGACCCGCGTTTGCGAGATGGGCTCACCACTTCGAGTGGATATACATGGGGCGTATGTGACATCGCTGGGCGAGTTGGTATTCAACTACGAGTATTGTGGGCTCGTAAAGCTCGACCAATGCGGTGAATTGATGTGGCGCCACAGCAAGCCGGCGCACCATTCCTTAGTGCCATCGGAGGCGGGAGGTTACTGGCTTCTCGGGCGCTACGAATGGCTTGCGAGCGAAAACCCGGACCGCTTGCCTCCATTCTCTTCTCCGGCAACCAACGATCCGATTGCTGAGGATACGTTGCTCCGGGTCAGTGAAGACGGACAAGTGCTCGAAGAATTCTCCTTTCCACAGCTTCTAATCGATAATGGCCTAGAAGCGTTGCTGACGGCCAACGGTGACGGTTTCGGGCTGGAAGCTGTAAAGCAACAAGAGGTAATGCATACGAACAAAGCGGCAGAGTTACCATCCGCAATAGCCAGCACATTTCCACTCTTTGAGGCAGGGGACCTAGCGGTTTCCGTCCGAGAATATAACCTTGTGGTGGTCTTCGACCCTGTGAGTAAAAAAGTAAAATGGCATCAGACTGGCCCATGGCTGCGCCAGCATGATCCTGAATTTCGTGACGATGGAAGGATTTCAATCTTCAACAACAATACTTACCGAACGGCCTATGAACATGAGCGCACCATTCTGAGCACACCTTTTACAACGAATATTATCGCGGTCGACCCGGTTAGCCGTGAAACAGAAGTGATTTTCGGAGAGCAACTTGGGGAGGAGATGCTGAGCGTCATTCGAGGCGAGCATCAACTGCTAGAAAATGGTGGAATGTTGATCACTGAATTCGACGCGGGGCGTGTGTTGGAGGTCAATGCTGACGGGCAAATCGTCTGGGAGTACGTCAATTTATACAACGACGATTTTGTAGGTGAAATCACTAATTCGGCTCTTTTTCCTGCAGATTATTTCCAGGGTGAACTAAGAAGCTGTGGGTAATTCATTTAGCCAACGCATAATGTTTAGCGCTTTATTTTAAGCATGTCGCACTAGGTGTAGGTTATTAACAAAAGAGGCTGTCAGCCTCAACAAAACTGGCAGCGGACTCATAAAACTCGAGCTACAGCCTGACCGACGCCAGTTTGATCATCGCCATGAAATTGGTTGATGTTTTTTTCGTATCGCGTAGCGATGCGGCGGAAGGAGGCTTTCAAACGGCCAAAGAAACGTTCAATTTTGTTGCGATCCTTGTAAATGTCAGCGTTAAAATCCTTGGGCATCTTGCGGCTGGATTTGGATGGGATCACGTCAATCGCGCCCTGTTTCCAGATAATTTCCCTGATCCAGTCGACATCGTATGCCTTGTACGCCAGCACGACCTGACCGGGTTGCAGCGCGCCCAGAAGATGTCTGCAGACCGGCGCGTCATGGGCCTGTCCGGGCGTTAGCTCGAACCGGATCGGCAATCCGTCCTGATTGGTCAAGGCATGAATTTTCGTTCCTAACCCGCCGCGCGAGCGCCGGAGGCAACGACGCGGGTCGTTTTTTTGAGCGTCGTCGCAGAATGATGGGCCCAAACCGATGTGCCATCCACCATGACGGTGTCCACGTTGTGGGCGTCCGCGACGGCGTCCATGATCCGGTCCTAATGCCCGGCATAGGTCCATCGGTTAAAACGATTGTAGATCGTGGTGGGCGGGCCGTATTCGCTCGGCAGATCGGCCCAGGGAATGCCGGTGCGAAGGACATAGAAAATGCCTTTGATGACACGCCGATCATTAACCCGCTTCACGCCACGGGATTTGTTGGGCAGCACCGCCTTGATGAATTCCCACTCCAGATCACTCATATCTGAACGCGCCATCACCTGCTCCCACCTGTGGTTTGACGGAAACTGAATCACAAGCCTATGCGAATGAACAGAAATTAATGGGTGTGTTGCCTAAATCATTTCAAAATTTGGGCGGACTTTACACCAAATTCGGGTGTTTTCAAAAATTGTAGAACACATGGTGCTTGGCCAACGCATCTCGACCATTGTGGGGGTAAATTTTTTCTAAGTATCCAAAAAGTTAGGTGCTTTGCTGCTTGTTTCATCTTTTGGAGCACCCGGTTAGATCGAAGGTATCGAAGTTTGCGGCTATTTCACGGCCTGTTTGTCCAGATCAACGTAAAGCGCGTTCGCGGTATGCAGCAATTCGGCATCAAAAAATTCGTCGGGAGTTCTATCTGGTGTATTGCGAAAATAGGTATCGAAACGCTGATCTGTTTGGGGGAGATTGAGCGACTTAAGCAAAGCGGTCATTGTCTGGTAAGGACGGGATCTGAGGTCATCCTGCGTGACGATAAAACACCTATCGCTTTGCAATTCGACTTCTCGGAAGGCGGCAATCCAGTAGCGTAGCCAGTAATCTGGCTGATCGGGTTTGGTTCCAGCCGGGTCGAATTCGGCAAAAGCTATGGGCTTGTGCAAAACGCCAAATTCAAGATGTCCAATGTCCGACATATAGCGACGTACAAAATCGTCCTTGGCCTGAAGATCAAGGAAGTTGTTGTGCTGGCGCAGCAGGGACGCCGCATGGGCTGCCGGGCGCCGCAGCGGCACGATAATATCGCAGCCGGGAAAGTAAGTAGGCAGAACCCGTAGCCGTGCGATATTGGCGTTGTTCTTCGACAGATAGCGCGCCTGTTCCTGCTCTGGGCGGCGCAGCGCAACGATTTTTTCAAAATGCTCATGCAATCGATCACAAGCGGCCCGGTTTTCGTCCACGTTCTGCCAGAGGCCAATGAACTGCTGGCGATATTTATCCGGCCAGTAGAGGTGCCATAACACCTCATCGAACGCTTCGGGGCTGTCGAGGTCAATCTCAAGCCCGTCACCATGAGCCCTTTCCCGGCGAGACACCCGATCTGATCGTTTCCCGCCGAGACGGGACCAGAGATAGGGCGCGGTGATGAAAGGCATATCCCGATATTGATGCGTTGCGATCGCAGGCATGTCGAAAAACGCATTTAGCAGCGCAGTTGTGCCACCCCGGGCCAGAGAGGTGATGAAGATCGGGGGTTGAGAGGCCTCTGTTTTGTTAGCAAGTCGAAAAGCCCTATCATCGGTTGCCGCCAGAGACTTCATGACCATCGGTGTAGAGAAGGCCAGGGTATGAACCAGACGATCGCCTTCCGAATAGGCATCGTTTTGAGTTGCAGATGTGGTGTTTGCGGACAGCCGTTTTGAGACGAACCGGGCGATGAGGATTGCCAACACGCTGACCGCGATTATGTAGTCCAGTCGGAGCATCAGCCCCGTCACTTCGTCAGTGGAGGCCAGACCGGCGACATCAGCCAGAACGATTGGTGCTGCAGCCGCTGCAAGTGACAGGCCAAAGCGCCAGGCAAGCTGCCATACTCCGCCCAAAAGTTCAAATGCCGCGCGTCGAACAGCTGTTTCTTTCTCGTGATCCGTGGTTTCGGCGTCGAACATTGCCGAGACCCCGCTGACCGAGGACGCGAGTAAAGACCGGGCTGCCGGAACAACCCCGGCTTTCCACAGGCCGATTGCAAATCCAAAAACTGTCAGCAGTGAAACGCAGAAGACAAGCATCAAGAGCTTTCGTCAGACGGCGTGTCGGCGGTTTTGGTGTTGCGGCGGGCATTTAAGGCCCGCTTGATCGGGAACCAGAGAAAGCCTGCAAGCAGCAAAACCACAACGACAAACAAAGCCAGGGCCAGGCCGATCGCGCCAAGCCCTGCTCCTGGCCCGATATAGGCATAAGCCGGTGAAGTAAACGCAAGGTTGGCCAAGGCAAATGCGGTGCCTGCTGTAATCGGGAAACGTCTTTTCATGATTTGCTCCTGAGTAAATTTGAATCCAAGGGGCCTTTCAAAAACGCGCTCAGTGGCTTTTGCGGTTTCATTTGTCACACGACGGCAGAGCGTCAAAATAGTCGACCGGAACGTGAACGGCCGTTGTGATGATCGAATTGTAGTCGTCGCTCAGAATATTCGACATTTCGCGCACCAGATTCCCGTCAACTGTCACTTCAATCACCCGGCCTTCCATCGGAGAGGAAATCAGCCAGTTGCCATTGGGCAACCGTTCCTGCTGCCCCATGATGAAACTGTCGAAGACCAATTCGGATCCGGCGAATTTATCGCGAACTTCGCCCGTGGTCATGTCCATTTCTATAATAGAGGATCGGCGGCGATCGGTGTTGTTCGAGTATACCGTAATCGTGCCATCAGGATGAAAATCCGCATCGTGCTGATGCTCCCAAGGTCCTGCCTTATGCCATTTCAGACGCTTTGTCTGACGATCAACAACGCCGACAAGATCAATCGACCGATGAGACATAATCAGATCACCAGCCGAGAACTGCGGAAAGGCGTCAGCCCATGCGGCTGGCAGGACTTCCACATCATTGGGGTGAATGATGTCGGGGATTTCATCAACCCCTGCATCCCAGCGCCATTTGAAGCCGTTGGGAATTCGGAAAGCCAGTTGCGCCTGTGTGTCGGGCAGGATGACGTCTTTTACCAGATCGATACTCTCAAGCGTCTCCCCGGTTTCCACATCGATCCGTGCCATCTGCTGGTCATGCCCTCCATCCCAGATTTTGGAGGTCCAGGTCCAGAACCCCCCAAAGTCGGGGTCTTCAGTCAACGAATGGTGAAACACCATATCTGTGCGTCGCCATACGATGTCACCGCAGGTATCAAACCGTGCCATACCCATGTTGTCATCGAAATTGGCCAGAATTGATCCATCAGGCAGTGGACGAACGGCGTGAACGAATTCGGCTTCGTTGCCGCCATCAATGACCCTGGAATGATCAATCTTCCATGTATGCAGCACGTTGCCGTCGGCATCGATGAGATCTGTCAGATAACCGGGCTCAGGGTTGGCAATGCGATTGATCAGAACATAACCGGGTGCGATCTTGTCGGCCCGATGCACGACATACGCTTCCGATGGCATCCGAGCCGGGCGGCGGAGATAGGTTCCGTCCGCAACAACAAATCCGGTGGCTCTCCACGATTTGATGGCTTCCTTGACTTCAGAGAAGATTGTCCAGGGACCCCAATTCTTATGGGTTGTCCACATTCCTACGACAAATGCCAAGATAGCAACGAGCAAGAGAGCGGAGATGTATGAAACAATACGCATTGGCGAAACCTGGATTAAAATCGTTACAATGTATTTGTTGTCTGCACTTTGCACTAAGTCAACTCAGGGGTCCTGGTGCGGTGAAATTGGCGCAAAGTATTCGAAAGGATTTCACTCCCGGTTTTTGAGGGTGTTTAAGCCGGATAAGGCGTATCTTGGGAAACCTTCTCACTGGCCGCTTCCTTGTTTCATGATTTGCGAGCTCCCTGCCTGATGCAGTGTTCAATTGCGCCGATAAACAAGAACGTCGCCATCACCTAGCGTTCCTGGGAAGGCATGGACAAAGTCCAGTTGCCCCTCAGTATCCTGCTTAAGCTGTGGGATAGTGCGGAACATTCGGCCGGGGAACAGGACGACCAGTGTCAAGGGGCCGGGTTGGGCCATTGCCTTTGCATAGCTCTCGGGGTCGCCAAGGGTTGTCCAGTCGGCGTTGAAATGGCTACCAAAGATCGGTCCGCCCGGATTGATGGCATAGACCCGATCTGATGGGCTGCGTGTCTCTTCCACAAGGCTGAAAGCCCCGGCCAGGTTCTGTTTGGGCGCGACATAGTTTCGTTGCACAAGAAACACCGAGACCGCGACCATTGCCACAACGCTGATGCCAAACAATAGCCCTCCGGTCCGAGGTTTCCGTATCGCTCGGGCTACAGCATCCGCGCCGTACCAGCACCCGACAACGGCGAGAATGATGACTGGGCCGATATCGACGAAAAAGAAACGAGGCCAGATCCGCATGTCGAGTGACAGGAGAATGGCCAGTGTCACCACAATGTGCATAACGATGGCAGGGAAAAACAGCGGTTGTGTTGAATGCACACCCACTGCGCCGAATCCCAGCGCGATCAGCCCGCCGATCGCGACAATCATGGTCAGTGGGCTGGTATTTCCGACCGCTGTCCGCAGACCCTCCAGCACGGTCCAGATCGGGTTTTGATATTCCTGCATCGGATCGACGGCAGAGGTCGCCGCAACCTCGCCCATGGTCCCAACGAGGCTTGGGAAAAGCGGCAGATATACAAGAAGGATCAAGACTATCGCAATTGCGACGCTAATGAGGGGTTGCAGCACCCAGTTGCGGCTCAGGGCGGGGCGTCCAAACCCGGTTGCCAACGATACGAGCCAGACCAGACCTAAGGCGACAAAGAAAAATGCACCTGTCAGATGAGTGAACACGGCGGCGGCTGCGGTCAGGCCGAAGGCGACCCAGGTGCCGATGGCCGGGCGTCGCGTCCCTCGTAAAAAGAAGATTAGGCCCAGGGAACTCCAGAACGCGAGTTCGGTATATCCGCGGGCGTTTTGCGAGAACCAGACCTGATGATAGGAAAGCGCGACAAGCAGGGCGGAAATATGCGCGGCTTTCGTGCTGGCGATGTCTCGGGCCAGCCACCAGATCGCAGCAACGATACCAACACCGAACAACACGGCCGGAAAGCGATAGGCCCAGGGCTGGTCGCCGAAAATCTGGGACACCAGCTTGGCCTTCATGCTGAAAAAATAATGATGGTTCATCGAATACTCGCGCATCATATCGCCCCAGGGCAGGCTGACATGCGTATCGACGGTCCAGATCTCATCATACCACAAAGGGGCGTTCAGCCCTGCAGTGCGCAGCACGGCAGCAACAAGTAAGATGAGCAAGAGCACAGCCAGATCATTACGGCCAGGGGCGGAGGAGTGCAGAGTCATAGGGGCCTCACCGGTCACAATAGCCTCAATTCTGGTGGGCGGTTGATAAGCCGACTTTGCGCTGGTCGAGCGCCGCCCTTTGCCGGTATATCTCTGATTTCGTGGTGTCGGGTTACGAGAAAATACGGATACAGTGCGTTCCACGCGAAATCGTTGCAAAATCCTGGATAGTTTTGCTGAATGGATATTATTTTCACAAGTCTGGAGGCAGCAAAATTTCTCTCCGCTGTGCAGCTTTGCTTCGGATTCACTGATCGCGATGAATGGATTTTGCGCACCTGTTTATGCTGTGCTGTTCCGCAAAAGCGCGCGCAATCTGCTCGCCAATAGATCATGCTGATCCGTCGTCTCCTGCGGTCAGGCCAAGGCTACTCTCGACAATATACAACGGACGTTTGCGTGCCTCGTCAAAAAGCCGCCCCAGATATTCTCCGATCACGCCGAGCACCACGAGTTGCAGGCCGCCGATTAGCAGTACGGCAACCATCAAGGAGGCATAACCCGGCACATCCACCCCATGGATCAGCGTGCGCATGGTCAGGAACAGGCCGTAGATAATCGCAGCTAACGCGGTCAGCATCCCGATATAGCCCGCAATTCTCAGCGGGACGGTGCTGAACCCGGTGATGCCGTCCAGCGCGAAATTCCAAAGACGCCAGTAATTGAACTTGGTCTGCCCCGCAGCACGTTCGGGCCGATCATAAAACACTTCGGCATGTCGGAATCCCACCCAGGCAAAAAGCCCCTTCATAAAGCGGTTATGTTCTCGCAGCCGGGCTATGGAACGGACCACGCGTTGGTCCATCAGCCGAAAATCACCTGTGTTAGCTGGAATCGGGACCCCCGAGAGGCGGTTGATGATCTGATAGAACTTAATGGCCGACCAGCGTTTCACAACAGTGTCGGTGTCCCGGCGTTGTCTCACAGCATAGACGACGTCATACCCTTCGCGCCATTTCTCAAGAAAGGTCTCGATCAATTCAGGTGGGTCCTGCAGGTCTGCGTCGATCGGAACAACAGCCTCGCCCGATGCCACATCGAGTCCGGCGGTCAGAGCGATTTCTTTGCCGAAATTGCGGGAAAAGTTCACTACCTTTATGTGATTGTCGCGGGCATGCGCATCGGCTAAAATCCTGGCCGTACCATCCGTGCTGCCATCATTCACACAGATGATTTCGTAGCTTTCACCCAAGTTTTCCAGAAACTGGCCTAACCGGTCAAACAAGATTGGCAGGACGTCTTCTTCATTGAACATCGGTACAACGATGCTGAGTGTCGGGGCAGATTGATCCGCATGATCTGCCCGAGACCGCGACATGGATGTGTTCATGTTTGACGACACCATAAGAATGTCTTTTCCTCGTGCAACCTGCCGTATGTGATCATGGTTTGTTGCGAGCTTCAAAGAGTTCTGCACTTGGGTAAAGCTTTTTCGGGTATCCGTGTCTGTTTGCAATCACTTCGTGTTCTACTCATTGGCTGGGGGCTAAGGAATAGTCGGGCATTTCGGCGTCCCGGCGGCAGAAGGTTCGGTTGCATCCCAACAGGAATCTTGTGATTTATAAAAGCAGGCAACAAGATCGGTCGCGCAAGCCCGGTAAGGGCGGGCGATGTGAATTGGTGCAGCCGTGCAATAGAAATGAGACGTTTTTGATTGTGGAAATAGTGGCGCTTTCCATTCCAGAAGTGAAGTTGATTACCCCAAAACGTTTTGGCGATCATCGCAGTTTTTTGCGGAAACATACAGTGTCGACAGCTTTGCTGCAAAAGGCATAAAAACGGAATTTGTTCAGGATAATCATTCCCTTTCCAGCGCGGTTAACACCGCGCGTGGCCCGCATTTCCAAGCACTGCCCAAGGCGCAGGCCAAGTGGGTGCGCTGTGGGCGCGGACGGCTTTTCGATGTTGCGGGTGATATTCGCAAAGGATCGCCGACTTTTGGCCAATGGGTCGGAGAGGAGTTGAGCTTTGAGAACGGGCGGATGTTGCTGGTCCCGGTGGGTTTCGCGCATGGGTTTATGACCTTGGAGCCAGACACGGAGATTGTTTACTAATGCTCTGACACTTATGGGCTGGAAACAGAAGGCGCTGTTCGCTGGGATGATCCCGATATTGGAATTAATTGGCCGCAGAGTGTGATAGCTCCTCAACTTTCCGAAAAGACCAAGTCGCGCCATTTTTGCGCGACATTGAAACCCCTTTTGAGCTTGAGGCTGCGCAATGAAGATACTGGTTACGGGCGGGGCGGGCTTTATCGGTTCTGCCGTAATCCGGCGTGCGATTGCAGATGGGTATTCGATCGTCAATGTCGATGCTTTGACTTATGCGGCTTGTTTGGAGAATGTTGCCTCGGTTGTTGGGACGCCGGGTTACGCCTTTGAGCATGCCGACATCCGGGATGCGGCTGCGATGGTGGATATCCTGCACAGACATCAGCCAGATGCGATCATGCACCTGGCTGCTGAAAGCCATGTCGATCGTTCGATTGACGAGCCTGCGGCTTTTATCGATACAAACGCAACCGGGACGTATGTGCTGCTGGAGGCTACCCGCGCTTATTGGGTGTAGGCGGACCGCCCCGAACATTTCCGCTTTCATCATATTTCGACGGACGAGGTCTTTGGTTCCCAGGGGTCCACTGGATTTTTCACCGAAGACAGCCCGTATTGTATATGGTTCAACTGAAGCAGGCCTGACGCGACTGTTGTATCATCGGGATGGATAGCTCTTAACAAGAGTAGAGCCAGCATTGAGGCGGTCGATACTGCTTCCGGGACGTACACCATATTCATGATAGCCCTTTGTTGGTCCGGTCGCATAGTAGATGAATTCATGGTCATAAAAGCCTTGAGCGCTGCTGGATGTGTCTTGGATCAGAGCATTGTTTTGAACAAACCAGTTACGTTGGCCATTATAGCCATTGATCGCCGCGACTGCATTTTGCTCGATAACCACATTTTGTGAGTTTTTTGAAACCCGGATTTTTGGAATTGAGATGTTCTCAGAGTTGTTGCGTCGAACGCGAATGACTGAGTTCCGCCGAATTGACAGATCATTGGCCAAGTTTATGGAAATTCCGTGGCTATGTGCATTGTAGATCACATTATTTTCGATCAGAAGGTTGGTGTGCCAATTCGTTGGGTCTTTGGGATCGGCTTTGTCGCGCCCGGCCCAGATCGTTTGTGTAAAGATACCCGAGCCCATGTCGAATACATTATCGCGTATTATAAGATTCTTTACGCCGATTTTGCTGGATCTCTGAATTTGGATCATGTCCCGATGGTCGGACAAATTCTTCTGGTTCCCTTTGAAATTGTGAATGTAGTTGTTCGCGATTAGGACTGCGGCCGAACTGCCCAGCTTAATGCCATCCGACCGAATGTCATGAATATTGTTGCCGACGATATCCACATTTGAACTGGTATTCACGGTCAGCGCGGTCCACCAAGAATAAAACCTTGTATGAGTAATATCGACATTGTCCGAGCCTTTGACGACTAGTCCTTTACCTGTGCCCAGCCCATCCGCTGCGGTACCAGTTCCACTTGCAACGTCTCCATCAAAGACTGAGCCTGAGACGGTCACATTGCTGCTGTTTTCAATCACAAACGGCTTTGCAAATTCGGTTTGGCCATTCTGGTATGTGTAATCAAACAGAACACTTTCAAATGTGATGTTGGATGTGCTTTTTAGATGTAGTCCAGTGAAACAGGCTGGTGACGAAGGGTTGGCTGAGCGGATTGTGATAGGCTGGCGGAAGGCTTTTTGAATTTTTAGGTCGCCGTAATTTCCTCCATCGAGAATAAACGTCTGTTTGCCATTTGAATTTTTAATTGCGGCAGAGAGCCCAGAGGTGTCGCGGATAATCCTTCCATCTTTTGTGCTGGGGGCGTTTGTCGTGATCTGTGTTCCGGAGCAGGCTGAAGCCGCAGATGAGGATGCGGAAAAAGTAAGCAGAAAGATGCAAGCGTACACCCGTATTCCGATTAAACTGTATCTATTCCACATGGCAAACCTACTTAATTCACATCTGTTACCTGGGAAAGGCTACGGACGTGGTCGAGTCGTGTCCAGAAAGCCGTGTTAAACAGAATGGTGAACGGCTTTGATTGAGACCTCGCATGAGGATGACGTGGGGGCATCGGGCAATTCACCGCCGATACTCAGCATGGATACGCGGGCACATGCCTGAATAGTGGCTATTTTGTGTCCATTGTTGTGGCCGGGGAGCCAATGCACCAAAAACTGAATTACCGCTAAGGGAAGAGGAACAATTCCCAGTAACGAGTATCCAGTTCGCTCGGAAATGAAGGCAGGGGGGCATTATTGTCCCAATACAGGCAACAATTTCCAAACATAGCCATATTCTGGCCCATCTGTCGCCTTTGTGCGGCTGTTCCTTCTGTCCTGGGTGAGCGGGATACTCGTGCGCTGCCACTCACAGCGCCCATGCAAAGAAGGTGAAAGATGTCGACGACAATCACGGTAACCTCTGAGGCAGAGCTGAACCAGGCCCTGTCCCAGGCACAAGGTGGGGAAACGATACTGCTTGCGGCAGGGGACTATGGAAACCTGAACCTCACAAACGTTCAGTTCACTTCCAATGTGACGATCAAATCAGCCGTTCCAAGTGCGATGGCGAGCTTCTCAGGTATGTACCTGAAGCAAACGTCCAACCTCACGTTCGAAAATATCGAGTTTGATTACACATACCAGAATGGCCAAACCGAATTTGCAAAGCCGTTTGTGATTGAAAACAGCAGCAATGTGACCGTCTCAGGCTCAGTCTTTGATGGAGACGTTGCAAGTGGAACTGGTACCGCAGCGGATGGGCTGGGCACAGGTAAAGGGCTAGTCGTCAAAGGCTCGGACAATGTCGATATTGTAAATACCGAATTTTATAACTGGTGGAATGCATTGACTGTGAATACCAGTTCAAACGTGGATGTCGTTGGGAACAACATTCACAGCATCCGGTCGGATGGCATTAAGCTGGGCAGTTCGGATTCAGTTCTCATTGAGAAAAATTATATCCATGACTTTAAAGGGGACGATTCCTTAAGTGACCATAGGGATATGATCCAGATTCAGAGGTCCAGTGGAACCGGTGTCAACGACCTCACGATCCGCGACAATGTGTTTGACATGGGTGCTGGCGACTGGACCCAAACAATCTGGGCAGGGCATGACAGCGCCGATGCCACAGATCCCACAAATTGGCATACCAATTTAGTTATCGAAAATAATGTGATCTACAATGCACATACCCATGGGATCTCCATTAATCTGACTGATGGGCTAACGATTCAGAACAATACGCTTCTTGCCGTTGACCGGGCTCAAACCGGTGGAATCACAATCCCCAAGATTCTGGTTTCCTCAAACTCGAAGAATGTCGCTATTGAACAGAATGTGGCTTCGACAGTTGGTGGGTATACGGGGCAGACGGATTGGTCGGTTACGGACAATGTCTATGTACAGAATATAGACTCCTCTAAGCCGGACTATTACGATAGTCATTTTGTGTACCACGCAATTGCGGCCAGCGATGGATACAATCAGTATGGTGTTCAAACTGGTAGCTCGATAGTCCAATTGGATGCGGGTTCCAGTCTTGTGGATAGCTTTCCGATGTCTTATGAAGCTTGGGCGGGAATTGCGACTACAACGACGTCTTCAGGATCCACTTCCACGGGTGGAACAACAATTCCATCCACTGGCGGTACGGAACCGGTTACTACTCCTGATGATACATCAGGAACCAGCGACAACGGTACAGATATCTCCAGCCCAGCTTCCGGTGACACAGCTTCGCAGAACCAGATGGTGTTTGACGATTTTGTGTTGGATATCGCGTCGTTACCTCAAGATGGGAGCGCTAAATTTATCGGCGATGTGTCTGTGGTCGATACCGCATCAGGACCAGTACTTAAGTTCGATGGCGACCGTGATATGGTCAAACTGGGCCGTTTACAGGAGTTTGAGAATTCTGAACAACTGGCGTTTACAATCGAATACACCAGAGCGGAAGCGGATGGTAGCGAACAAAGGCTGGTCTGGAACAAGGGGCATGTCGGGTTAACCTTGTCAGGAGATGGCTTGATTGTTCATGTTGGTAATAACGATGACAAATTTGGGAAAGGCTTCCGAGTCGATAACATCGGATTGAACGATACGGATGCACACCGCATTACAGTGATGGTTGATCAGGAGGCGGATCAACTTCAGGTCTTGGTTGACGGTAACTTAGTGCTGGAGGAAACCAATATTGATTTCGACTTTGTTGGAGGTCGGGAATATGGATGGAATCTGGGGTTCAAGTGGAACCGGAATGTGGACGGTGAGATCAGCGACTTTGCCATAGATGACGAAGTTGCCTTCATTGATACATACACCGTGGATCACTATGATTCCATTGCTTGATTTCCCAAACTAAAGCTAAATGACCAAGGTGAGGCAGTTGCTTGATGCCTCACCTTCTTTTTTGGCTTGTATTTGGTGATGGTAAAATTGTCTAGATAATCGGTTGCGGGTTGCTCCATGATACTGTCGGATTCTCATCGGTTTGTGTTTATCCATATACCAAAATGTGCGGGTACAACCGTACGGACGGCAATCCTGCCGTTTCATGAAGGTGACGACCGGTTTCACAAAACAGTTGAGCGTCACCCGGAACTAGGGCTGATTGATTTTCGCCATATGCCCTTGCGACTATTGGCTGAAGTTGATTCAGAAGCGTTCGACAAGCTGCATACTTACGAGAGTTTTGCTCTCTTACGTGATCCGTTTGAGAGGTTTCGTTCATCTCTGGCACAGCGGACAAAAATGTATCTCGGAAAAGAATATGCTCAGCTGAGTCCAAATGATGTACGGGTCGAACTGGAGCGGGTAATCACTTACCTACAGTCCAAACCACGAGTGATCGCGCCCGAGTTTATCCATTTTTCCCGACAATCAGATTTCGTACAGCTGGACAATTCCCCTCTGGTGAAGAATTTGTTTTCTGTTGAGCACCTTGATCTGTTTCGAGATGCTCTGGTGCAGCATATGGGCGCTGACAGTCTGAAATTTGGTCACTCTAATAGGACGACCGTGTTTCGCTATCCCAAGTTAAAGCGCGTATTGCGTAATGGAAGTGCTGTAGCGCGGCGGATGTTGCCGAGCCAAGCGTATGAAAAATTGCGTAAAACGTCACGTGACATTCTTATGAAACCAAGCGGCCAGAAAAGCTCCTTTATGCTTGATGAGCCCAAAATCCGTGACTTTGTAGAAAGTTACTATGCTGATGACATCGTCTTACATCGGAAAATTCTTCTACAGAGGACGAATGAGCAGCGTTTGCAATCAGAGGTGTTTCAGTGACGAAAAGGCCTGTTGTTTAGGTGCCATCACTGGAGTAAGGCAAGATGAAAATGAGTAAATTCTCAATCGACTAATAGGTTGTTTACAAGAGTGAAGACTAAGGTAAGCGAATGATTTCTCATGAGCACAAGGCTATATTTGTCCACATCCCCAAAACCGCGGGCCAGAGCATTGAGCAGGTGTTTGTAGACGAGCTCGGCTTGTCATGGGAAAACCGCGACGATCTGAACCTTCGGTACAACGACGATCCAACTTTTGGACCTCAGCAGCTGTCTCATCTCTATGCTGATGAATATGTCAAACTTGGCCATATCTCGCAGAGGCAGTGGGATGAATATTTTAAGTTTTCCATTGTCAGAAATCCTTATGATCGCATTCTGTCAGAATTCAGATACCGGGATGTTAAGACAACTGGTCCGTTGTTTTGGTTCTTGAGAAAAAAGTATAGCAATGATTATTCTGATTTGGCACGGCATGTGGTGTCTCAAACTCGATACCTTTTTGATCAGAATGGAAAATGTCTTGTGGATGAGATCATTAAGTTCGAGGACCTAAATGAGAGGATGCCAGAAATATTCACCCAGATTTTCGGGCAATCTCGCGCCTTGCCAAAGCGTAATGAATCGCCGGCTGGAAAAAGACGTTTTACCCGAGATCAGTTAAGCGGTTGGAATCGAAGAGCAATACAAAGACGTTTTAGGGAAGACTTCAAAGCATTTGGTTATGATCCCGAGGGATAGCTTCTTCATTGTCTTGGATGCCAAGTATTTTTTTAGCTTTTGAAACACGTTGATTATCCCAATCCCAACGTAATTTTTGTACCGGTGCTGAGTTTGAGTCTAGTAGGTCAATAATGACGTCCAGATCACGACCATGTTCCACGCAGTCATGCACCAAGTGCGCGCTGTAGCAGCCAATCTTGGGGAGATCGTCGAAGGCCCGACGGAAGCTAAAGCTGGTGAGGCAAAGATAATCGATCAGGATGTGCGGCCAGTAATAATTGTGCGGTGTCGTTCGGTCTTTCCAATATTCGAAGCTTGCCTTTTCCCAGCGAGAGATGAGATCGCCATTGGGTTCGGCTGCCAGAAACCAATTCGTAAGAGATCGGCGAATCCCTGGCCATATGAACCAACGGTCGCTTCTAGTCCACGTGAACGCAAAAAACCCTTTCTGTGCTAAAGGCGGCAGCCATTGATCCAGTGGGGAAAGACAATATGTTGTTGCGTCCACCCAAACGCCACCATACTCGTTCAAAAGCTTCAGGCGGAGCAAATCCGCATAGGACTGAACAGACAACTCTTTTGGGTTATGGTTAAGACTGGTTGCTTGATCCACGGAGTTTTCATCGAGCACGCGAACTTCCCAAGTTGGGTTTTGTTTGCGCCAGGACGCGATGCAATGTTTGACGATCTCAGGAGCGTTTTTTTCTCCACGATTCCAATAAATCCAAATAGTTTTTGGAATTTTGCGCGGTGCGGATCGCGAGAAATGATCGTGCCTTCCTGTGACTTTTCTTGCCGCACGTTCCAGTAAAGAAAAAATCACTCGGACGTAAACAAGTAAAACGAAAGTAAATACTAAAGTACGCACCCCAAACCTCATTGTTCAGTCGTCTGAGTTCTAGTGCCTGTAGGCCATGTTCGCCAGCAGTGAGTGGAAAACCCTCCGTGTGCCGAATATGTGAGCTCCGTTTTATGATTAAACGGCAACAGTATGACGTTCTCCGCGCCATTGTTGGTAGTGCATGTGCCTGAATTTGCTCCGCAGCGAGTGTTGTTGTGTTCAAGTCATCTGATACTATTATCCACTGGTGCTAGAGGGCGAGAAGGTAGGCACGATGGCTGTTATTTCCGAGAAACTGAAGGCAGTCTATTTTGACATAACGAAAGTTGGCAGCAGCAGCTTGAAAGAGATGCTTTGGGAGTTGGACAGTGGTACGCCCTTCAAGGGGCGAGGTATGGTCCGCATCAAGAATAATATCCGCTGGAGATTGGCCTGCGCAAAGTTGGTCAAGCCACGCAACATTCATGAACAAGAAGGATACCAGACCCAGAAGTTTTCCCAAGCATATGTGCCCGAAGAGTATGTGTCATTTGCGCTTGTTCGAGATCCGTTAGCTCGGATCAAATCTGCCTGGCGTGACAAGATTCATCAGAAACAGTTTCAATGGCGTGATGAAGAGATGGATATCAGAAATGAAGGGCTGCCACTAAATCCAAGCTTCGGTGAGTTTATAGACAATTTTCATCAATATCGCGCAGTGAGTCGCCCCGCACGCATACATACAACGCCTTACGATTGGCATTTAGGAGGCAACATTGAATTCTTCGACCATGTTTTCAAGTTGGAGGAACTAAGTGACCTCTACGACTTCATAAGCGAACGGTTAGGGTGTCCGCTGCCTGGTAAGCATGCAAACAAATCTCCGATAGAAAAGCGAGATGATCAACTCAAGAGCCATCAAGTCGATGCGCTCTTGAAGCTGACGAAACCTGATTACGACCTGTTGGGGGGATTGTACGATCAAGAAACGGCAGCTCAGTACATTTTTACCTAACCACCGACCAAATTCATTAGAAAGCGCGCAGCCTCGCTGCTAAGCTAAGCTATGGCAAGCACCGACTTTTCAACTATGCCAGCTGGCGGCCGTAGTCCTCGGCAGAGAGCCAAACGCGCTTCAAACAGCTTTTGGGTGCTACTTTTGTTGTTGGCCCTTGTGATGCCATTTTATTTTCATTTGGGCAATTTTAGAGTAAGCCCATACAGAGCATATATGCTCATTGCTATTATTCCAGTTTTGTTGCAGTGGGTGCGAGGCGCTGCAGGCCCAATACAAGCTGTAGATTTCTTGGTTATTTTCGCGTCTCTGCTCATGGCAATATCTTTGTTTGCGAACCACGGTATAGCAAAACAATGGGAGTTCGCGGGGATATTAATCGTAGAAACAATTGCACCATATTTTATCGCAAGGTCTTTGATTAGGGATATAAGCTCATTTCAGAAGTTTGTGAGATCACTGTTTTTAATTGTAGTATTTCTTCTTCCGTTCGCAATAATTGAAAGTTTTACTGGAAGGAAGATAATTCTGGATTTATTTGACGTCGTATTTGATGTCTATAAGCCTGCGAATCAGGAGCCAAGGCTGGGGCTGAATCGAGCCCAAGTTTCAACGCCACATCCAATCTTATTTGGTGTCTTTTGTTCTTCCGCATTTGCGCTGGTTTGGTACACATTTGGATCTAACAGATCCCTATTTAAGAAAATTCGCGAAAGTTCAGTGGTCGGATTTGCGGTATTTTTGTCCCTTTCAGCCGGAGCGTTTTTGGGGGTGATAATCCAAGGATTTCTGATTTTTTGGGATGAGATATTTAAAAAAATTAAATCAAGATGGAGTATATTGGCAATAGGGTTTTTTATTATTTTTACCGTTTTGGAATTGGCCTCCAATCGAAATGCCTTTCAGATTATTGCATCTGAACTCACCTTTTCAAGGTCATCGGGGTATAATCGTATATTAATTTTCACGCATGCGAAAGATGATATACTAAATAATCCGATTTTTGGTATTGGTTTTGGTTGGTGGACGCGCCCACTTTGGCTGAGAGGAAGTGTGGATAATTTTTGGCTCCTTATGACATTAAGATATGGTTTGCCGGTGCTTTTTGTTTTTTCATCTATTTACCTAATAGTTATTTTCAAAGCTATTAAAACACCATTGGTGGGATATGCTTCTGAGGTTAGAACAGGATATGTGATCTCCCTTATTGGTATTGGTTTGGCAGCATTCACAGTTCATCTATGGGAGTCGGCTTATTGCCTGTTTCTGTTTTTATTGGGCAGCGGCGTTTGGCTTTGGAATGAAAGCGGTAATGAAGATAGTAATCCTAAGACAAGCAGCCTTGGAGGTGACGTGGGACCCCGAAGCGGAAGAGCCAATATCAGGTACACACGTTTTAGTAAGGATACTTAAGACTATTCGGAGCATTCCGTTGAGTGAGCAGGTGAATGCTCACAACCGGGGGAAATGTTGCGATATTTTTTTACCATTCGTGCAGCTTTTTTGCTCCAAAGTCCCCACTCACTTAAATAACTACGTGACGCTTGCCCCATTTCATGGCGTAGAGTTGGGTTTGTATACAGCTCACGCACGGCCCCCGCGATGCCGTCAACAAGGGCCTCTGACGTACTTGGCAGGATTTTAATACCGCATTGCTTGCTGACTATGGAGGCTGGTCCGCCGTAGTCAGCAGTAATTATCGGCAAACCCCACCTCATTGCTTCGTAAAGTACTCCGCCTGCGGGCTCTCGAAACGATGGAAAAACAAATATATCTGATTCTTGATATAATTCTTCGACATCCGATTTAGGAATTTTCCCGAGAAATGTTACATACTCTTGTACTCCGAGTCGTCTTGCCTCTTCGCGGCAAATTTCTATCTCGTCTCCAGCCCCCGCAGAAATGAGTTTAAGATTTGGAATATCTGTAAGCTTAGGAAGCGCTCGTATGATTTCTCTAAGGCCTTTTGTCCTAACTCCACGACCGACGTGTAAGAGTTGGAAGCTCTTTCCCTTCTTTTTGGTGTTTTGTTTCGGGATGTCATCCACGCCCAGTTCAAGCTCCGTATCGAAACTCTTAATCGGGATTGCTGAGAGTGTGTTCTTTACATAAGGGGCAACACCGAGAATAAGCTCGGCATTGCTATAGCTTCGACGCAGCCATGGATCATGGCTAAAGCGCCATTTGTCCAAGTGACGTAATCGAGTATACCATCTTGATGTTCCCATCTCATTTGAGAGCCCACTTGGAGTTGGTAGTGAGCCTCCAAGTGGGCCGATAATGTAAGGTATTCCATGTCCGTAGAATGGACAGGGGTAGCGGGCCGCCTGTGGCATAATCTGATGCGCAAGGTCGAACCTGTTACCTAGCGCTGCTTGTTTTTTAAGCCAATGGCGAACGTTATAATAAAGAATAGGATATGCTGGCTTTAACATCGCATTGAAACGTTCAGCCGATTGGAAAATTTGGGGCTCTGGCCAGGTGACTACATTCGCGTTGGGTAACTGCCTGTTAAGGGGCTCTCTGTCGCGACGCTCCAATGCGAGAACTGTTAGGTCCACATGCTCAGCGAGAGCTTTAGCCCATTTGAAAGCAATCAGTGCTTCACCGACATCTGTTCCATCGAAAATATATGACAGCAGTATTATTTTCATCGTTTTGTTGCGGGCCAAATGTCTTTGCTATGCAGCAGGACCTTCCTAAAATGAGTAGCTTTATCCTTTGAGTTATTCCTGTTTCTTACAAGATACTTGATGTTCCAATAAAGTGCGCGTGATGAATTGAAAGTCAATAGAATTAGATAAGCTGAGTAGGCTGCTAACAAACCTCCGTGTTTTTTATGGAGACGCACTACGGATTCTGACAACATAATATCTTTACGATAGTGCAGCTTTTTTACTGAGCCGCCTCCAAAATGGGTGATTTTCCCAACAGGTGCAAAAGCGAGCCGCCACCCGGCTTTACGTATGCGGCGACACCAATCTGTTTCTTCCCCGTAGAAAAAAAACTCTTCATCTAATGATCCGACAGTGTCGATTACCTCTTTACGTATCAAAAAATAGCAACCTGATATTATTTCGACATCCTTCTCACAATCTCTATTCCAATATGTTAATTGGAATTTTCCCAAGAACCTAGGCCAAGGTGCTTTCCACAATCCAGAAGTTAGAAGTATTAAGTTCAATATTGAAGGATACTGCGAACAGGTAAGTTGAGTGGTTCCATCTGCGTTCAGAACTTTACATCCCATTGCTGCGACATCTGAGTGTGCGTCGAGCCATTCAACCGATTTTTTAAGTACGTCTCCGTGTACCAATGTGTCGGAGTTCAGCAGGAGGACAAAGCGGCCTTTGGCAAGTTGGAATCCTTGGTTGTTAGCGGCGGCAAAGCCAACGTTTTGAGTGTTCTGTTGCAAGATAACATTGGGGAAGAATTTCCTTACAATATCACAGGAGTTGTCGTCGGATCCATTATCTATGACAATTACTTCCATGAATGTGGAATCATAACTTGCAAAAACTGATGTGAGGCAATCGTTCAAGAGTTTTGCAGTGTTCCAATTTACAATTATTATCGAAAGTACCGTGGGTTTGTTACTGACTTCCGCAAGAGTACCTTCCATTTTAATTACCATCGAACTTTCTACTTCCTGATATGGTATGGCTCTCAAAGGAATATATCATAATTGAGATTGCTTTATCCTGCGACCCAAGCGTGCCAGTAAAGCGAATACTGAAGTTTCGAAGCCATCTGGCCTCTGCGCGGCTGCCCACAGGGCGATATGTGACATTGTATAAACCACCATTCCCACAACAACCTTGACCAGCACTATGATTAGTAGGCGAGGTGCATGTGCTCCAGACCGAAGCAAATAGTCCGTAAAGATTACGGCCACGACCATTAAGGCACAGGCAACAAAGCTACGCCAAGCTACAGTCAGCGGCTCCCAAAAGCTGCCGCTCCCAAAGCTTTTAGCAAGAATGAGGGTGATGAACAGTGCAGTGAGGCTAGACATTCCAGAGGCCGCGAGTGCGCCGGCTAATCCAAATTTGGTTCCAACCCACATGTAAAAACATGTAAGTATCATCAAAACTAAATTTCGAACAAAGAGTGTTTTTGTTGATCCCGCAACATAGCTGGCTGCACGCACGTTTGCTTGCAAAGTCTCCATCGCTTTTAGCGGTGCCAGCACCCAGATAACTTGTGCAGCAGCGATCCATTTGTAGCCTAAGCCGACCAAGATTACATCTTTGCAGACCAAGGCGGTGCCGACACTTACAGGCAATACAATGGCAAGTAAAAGGGCGTTAAGCTTAATGAAAGCTTCTCTTCTTCGATCGGTTGATCGTGCCACATCTGCTAGGCCGGGGTAAATGACACGCTGCAGTGGCGCGATGAAATGGGTTGTGACAACCTCGGTTATCCGTGTTCCAACTCTATATAGCCCAGCGTCTGCTAGGCCGAGTGTCGCGCCAATAAAAAGTTGAGGCATGTTATTTGCCAAGAACTGGGACAACTGAGCACCAGCCGACCATGAAGAAAACGCCAAGCAGTCTCGCCACCGCGATACTGATAGCTTTGGCAGCATCGGTGCGATTGCAAAAGTAATGGCGCTGCGTACGGCCATTCCCACAAAAACCGCGACAAGGACGGCCCAGAAATCTCGCCAAAGCCAGACCATATAAAGGGCTGTCGCAGAATATGCGATACGATTCAGTGTTTCTTCCACTGCGGCCTGAGAAAATCGTAGACTTCGCTCATATAGTAGAAACCGGGGGCTACGCAGGCTTACCAGTATGGAAAGCGCGGATAAGTAAGGTAAGACTTCTAAAAGTTGAGGTACATTAAGCAGAGCTACCAATGGTTGGATGGTCCAAAGGAGGAACGCTGTAGTAATGCCAAACACGAATTGGAAGGTGAAAACTGTGTTCAGATGCTCAGAGTTAACGTTGTCAATCCTGATAAGGACCAACCCGATTTGTCGTTGTAACATTTCGAACAACGCGACGGCGATCATGAAATAGGCTATGATTCCAAAATCTTCGGGACGAAGAAGGCGGGCCGTAAAGGCGAGCGTAAAGAATCCCAAGGCTTGCCGGAAAACGCTAGATGCCAAAAGCGTGGCAACACCCACCGCGAGAGCTGAGCTACGGGTCAGCGTACTGCTTTTGGGATGGGTTTCAGAGGTTTTCTTCAAAAGGTAAACTTTCCATAATCAGAACAATAGTCTAGATTCTTTGCTAGCGTTTCCTCTGCGGTGATCGCAAGACTTGTCTTTAGAGTATCAGGGGATCGAGTCTAAGACCTCGAATTAGTGCAGCGCCGTCTGATACTTTCGGTTGCACTTATGAGCCAAAGTGATTTTTTTATTAAAATTCAAAGCTATAGTTCATTTTGTCCCTACGTGTTGTGTTTGAGCTGCATTAAAGGCGTAAAACTTTGCCAAGGAGCTCCAAGATTATTCACAAATTTGACCTTAAATGTTGAAGGATGCCAAGTAAGGCTGGAATAATATTTTGTTTGCGTGATTTCTTGCGTGGTGGATATCGGTTTTTAGAGCAGTAGAGCAGTAGAGCAGTAGAGCAGTATGAAGATTGTGATTTTCGGGTTGGGGTATGTGGGATTTACGGCGGCATGTTGCCTGACCCGCGAAGGGCATGAGGTCATTGGTGTTGATGTGAACGCCGACAAGATCTCGGAGATAAATGCGGGGCAGCCGCCCATCAAAGAGCCGAAAGTGGCCGAGCTGCTGACCGAGGCATTGCGCAAGAATCTGATCCGGGCGGTGGTTGAGATGCCGGATCTTTTACATGTGGATCTGGCCATCGTCTGCGTCGGCACGCCAAGCTCGATCGACGGGTCGCATAACATGAGCTTCGTGGCCGAGGTGACGCGCCAGATTGCCGAGACCGTTTCACCCGACCGGGCCCGGCCCCTGACCGTGGCTTATCGGTCGACCTTCCGGCCCGGGACCGTCACGCAGCTGGTTGAGCCCATTTTCCAAAGCTATCTGGGGGATCGGACCGCACAGGCGATCGAGGCGGTTTATAACCCGGAATTCCTGCGTGAAGCCTCGGCAGTGGATGATTTCTTTAACCCGCCCAAGATTGTTGTGGGCACCCGCGACGGGGCGCGGTCGGCCGTCATGGACGCGCTGCACGAAGGTCTGGATGCGCCGGTGTTTTACACCGAATACGAAGAGGCCGAGATCACCAAATTCGTCGACAACACCTGGCATGCGACCAAAGTGGCCTTTGCCAATGAGGTGGGTCGTATCTGTCACCGGATGGGCGTGTCGGCCAAAACCATGCACGAGATTTTCGTCTCGGATACCAAGCTGAACATTTCTTCCTATTACACGCGCCCGGGCGGTGCATTCGGGGGTTCGTGCCTGCCCAAGGATGTACGTGCCTTGCAGCATATTGCCGGCGAGGTAGGAGCGCATACGCACCTGATCGACAGCCTATTGCGCACAAATGAAGCGCACAAAAGCTATCAGGCGCAGCACATCATGGACCGGTTGCCTGCTGGAGGGCGGGTTCTGATGGCAGGGCTGGCTTTCAAGGCGGAAACGGATGATCTGCGCGAAAGCCCCAATGTCGATATCGCCCGGCGTCTGCTGCAGGCGGGCTATCAGCTGTCGGTTTATGACCCGGCGATCCGGCCTGCTGATCTGCGGGGGCAGAATCTGGGGTATGCCTTCACCCACCTGCCTAATGTGAGCAACCTGCTGGTGGACCGCGCCACGGCCGAGGCCGGGCCGTGGGATCTGGTGATTGGATCGAACCGGATCGTCAATGATCTGAATCTTGGCGATGCAGAGGTGGTAAGAACCTATGAATATGACTAGCCCCTTATCCGCCGTGCAGCCGATCTCGTTCGACGAATTGCGCCAGAGCCAGCCTTTGAAAGGGCTGAAGGTTTTGATCGTCGTCGAAAACCTGCCCGTGCCCTTTGATCGCCGTGTCTGGATGGAGGCCCGCACGCTGGCCGCCGCAGGCGCGTTGGTCTCGGTCATCTGTCCCACCGGCAAGGGGCATGAGGAACGCGTCTGGGAAGACGAAGGCATCAAGGTCTATCGCCACCCGCTGCCTTTGGATGCCAGCGGCGCGCTGGGGTATCTGTTGGAATATGGCGCGGCGCTGTTCTGGGAAAGCTGGCTGGCACTGAAGATCAAGTTTACCCGCGGTTTTCACGTCATCCATGGCTGCAACCCGCCTGACCTGATCTTTCTGGTGGCGCTGCCCTTCAAGCTGTTTGGCGTGCGCTATCTGTTCGACCACCACGACATCAACCCCGAGCTTTACGAGGCCAAGTTCGATAAGCGCGGCTTTTTCTGGAAGCTGATGAAGACGTTCGAGCGGCTGACCTTCGCCTCGGCCTGGGTGTCGATTGCCACCAATGAAAGCTATCGCAAGATCGCCATCGAACGGGGTGGCATGGCGCCCGAGGATGTGTTTATCGTCCGCTCAGGCCCCGATCTCAGCCGGTTGCAGCACCTGCCGCCGAACCCGAATTGGCGCAATGGGCGCAAATATATGGTCGGCTATGTCGGTGTCATGGGCGATCAGGAAGGCATCGACCTGCTGCTGGAATCCGTGGCGCACCTGGTGCAGGTTCAGGGGCGCGACGACATTCAGTTCTGCCTTGTGGGCGGCGGCCCCAGCCTGGACAAGCTGAAGCAGCAATCCGTCGATATGGGCCTGTCGGACTATGTCACTTTCACCGGCCGTGCGCCGGATCAGGATCTGTTCGAAATCCTGTCGACCGCCGATGTCTGCGTGAACCCGGACCGGGTGAACGAGATGAATGACAAATCCACCATGAACAAGATCCTGGAATACATGGCGTTCGAGAAACCCATTGTTCAGTTCGACGTGACCGAGGGGCGGTTCTCAGCGCAGGCGGCGTCGCTGTATGCCAAGGCCAACGATCCAGTGGATATGGTCGACAAGATCACCGAACTGCTGGCGGATGACGAGCGCCGCGCTGCCATGGGCCGCTATGGGCGTGCAAGGGTCGAGGCCGAGATGGCCTGGCCGCACCAGGTGCCCGCGCTGATTGCAGCGTATAAGCGGATCTGGAAGGGCTAAGATCCTAAAAGTCGCTTGTTGGCGTCCTTTCGTTTAGGCGCGCTTATCTAAGCTCAGGCTTTCGACAACTCGACTTTTCCAGTCGAGCTTGGTGATTATGACAGGATAAGGTGGCTGCGTTACAAAGTAATGCGGGCATTGATTGATTGGGTAGGGCTTCTGGCGTCGTTTTTTGTTCGTCTGCCCTTGGACACACCGCAGCGTTTCCCGATTGCAATCAAGGTAAACCTAAAGCCTGATTTTATCTTAAGTCAAAATGGTACGAATTGAGGCAAGCGGTTCAGGCTAGGTTCCATGAACCGCTGCAGCCTCGCATCCGCATCCGCTTCGGTTTCACCAGGCAGGATCGGGGTTACAAAGCGCACCAACGCCCCATCGGTCCGACCCATGGTAAAGCCGTCCTGAACCACACTTATCTTGGCGCGGAAGTCATTGACCATACGCTTTCCGCGCTGTTCGAACCAGTAATAGACCAGCTGTTTTGACAACTCTTTCTGGATCACCGCGCGGTTGACGGTAAAGCTGCCATAGGGGGTGTTGCCCGGGTTGATCTCATAAGGTTCCAGACTGAAGATTTCCCAACCGCCAACTGGCAGGCAAACCTCGGGCGAATGAATGCCGTCACCATCGGTCTGCTTGTTGTAGAAGGCCACGAACATGTTCACGAAATCGCCCGATCCGCTGTCGATATAGGTGGCATGAAGATAGTCGCTGGCACCCAGCGTCCGTTCGACATTTGGATCAAGGCTGGTGGGTGAACCCGACCAGTCGCCCAATTGACGCGGATAAAGCACAAGCGGGTCACGCTCGATTGGCTTTACCTCCGAGGCGGGCCGCAAGGTCCATGCGGTTGAAACCGCCAGCGTCAGAAGGGCTGCGACAGCCAGCGCCACCGATGCGCGAATACCAAAGATACGCAACGCAACTGTGCCCAGCCCCTGCGTGTCCAGATCGATTGTTTCGGCAAAAGGCTGCGGGTTAGGGGCCAGACGCTGCAACCCGATGGCCATCAGGAACAGAATGGCCACGCAAAGTATAAAGATGATCCAGCCTTCGAAGAAATGCATAAAGCCTTCGGCGTGTTCGATGCCGTGGTGGTTGACCAGAACTCCGATCACACCGATGCGGATCGAGTTCATCAGCACGGTCAGCGGAGCGGCCGAGACCAGCAGAACCACCTTGTGCCAGATCGGACCGCGGTAGAGCAGGGCAAAGAGATACGAGAAGCTGAGGATCGGGAACAGGTAACGCAGGCCCGAACAGGCCTCGGCCACCTGCAATTTATAGACGCCCAGATCGATGACATTGCCTTCGATAAAGACTGAGACACCGGCCAGTTGTACGAACCACACGCCCAGCTCGGAGGAAACCCATTGCAGGAAGATTGTGAGCTTCCAATAGACGAACTGCGGCAGGGGCAGCATGAACACGAGGTGTAGTACGGGCAGCTGATGGTATTTGCCCCGCTGCCAGCCGAATACGGTCAGCATGACGCCACCGGTCCAGATGATCATGGCATAGGTGACGATATCGGGGATGCGGGCCAGATTTCCCAAAATGGCGATGATCAGGGCCACGGCAATCACCGCCACACCCGGCCACCGATCGCGCACGACCGGATTGGGTGGCGGCATGTCCCTGAGTTCACGCAGGAACAGATACAGCGAAATGATCGGGATCAGCGGACCATGGCTGTATTCCGGTGTGCTCCAGGCGGCCCCAAGCGAGACAATACCAATCCAGAAGACAGGTAGTGATCCAAGCAACAACAGAGCAAACCAAGACAACCCCGCCGCGTTGATCCTTGGCAGGGTCATCCGGGCCGTCTCAAGCGTATTGCTGCGGCTGTCTTTCGAATCGGGACGATGCATCACAGACCATAATGCACAATATGAAGGGCGCTGAAATTGTAACGGTCCCGGTTCCCGCGCTTTTGATCCTGCGCTGATACAATCAGCCAATCGTGACACGATTGTCCAGAACCCCCACCTTACGGTTTGAGAGTAAACCGCCGTCCGAGTGTCACAAAGACCGAGTTCGAAGAGGCTTTGAAACCGTTCTGGTCATCCGCCTCGTATTGGTAGCCAACATTCACCGCCCAGTCTTTTGTGATCGCACGGGTATAAGATGCGTCGAATGTTACGCGCTGGCGTGGGTTGGAGGGGCCTGACCCATCATTCTCTTGGTCAATAAAGTTGATGCTGAAATTAAGGGCGGAAACTGGGTTGATGAAGTAATCATAAGTCAGGAACGCCACTGTCTGACGAGTTTCTATGCTTTCCGTACTGGTTCCCACTTTGCGCTGAATTGTTGCGCCGATCTGAGAGCTGGCCAACTGATAGCTGTAATTAATTTGGCCGATTGGTGTAATTTCATCGAAGGGGCCTCGAGTGAAGCCGGCATTAAAACTGAACACGCCATTGTTGCGTAGGAAATTTCTACCCGCAGTTGCGTTTATTCTAGAGCCGTTTACTCCGAAATTTTGGTCAATCAAAATATTAGCCGAGCCATCTGAGAGTGCTTTGCTCCACGAAAAATTCCAAACGAAGCTTTCTGTAACGTTGTTCGTGTTGGTCGCGCGTTGTGTGTCATCAACTTGGGTATAGCCAATATTTGCGCCGACGGTGGTAACGGCGGACAAATCATATGTTGCGCCGGTTGATACCGTCGTCGTCCGAGTATCAGTTTGCGCCGTATCGTCTGCCGTGAAGTCGTTGTAGCCGATACGTAGATTGCCCTGCAAGACCGGAGAAGCTCTGAGCAACACCGCAGCTGTGTAGTTATCTCTTCTGTTGTCGAATAAACTTGGATCTATCGTATTTGCGTACCCGCGTTCGCTGTGATTGTAGGTAAACTGAAATCCCAATGGGTCGTTCAAACCTATCTCCCAATCCAAGCTGCCGCGGGTATTGACCTGATCTCCGACGGTTCCGATAACATCAGAGGAGTCGATGATTCCGTCTAGGTTTATGTCAGTTAGTGATCGGTTGAACGCCAGATCCCGTTCGCGATATAGTGCAAGCAAGCTCAGCCGGCTGTTTGCTCGGTTCCGTTGATAAGAGAGCTGTGCCGAAGGATCTGAAAAACTGGACTCTGTTCCAATGATTGGTTCGTTGGCGACTCGATAGAGCCCGGACAGGTCGAAGCTTAAGGTAGAATCTGGAGTTTGTCTCAGAACATTTAGAGCTAGACTATTTTCCCACCAAGTGGTGGACCCAAGTGAAGGATCGGTCAGACGAAGGTTGTCGTCGTGTCTAAGCGAAGACAGGAAATCCAATGTAACGCTCAGACCAGTTCCGACGCCAGTTTGTTGACCTGTGGCTTGCAGGCCGACCCTTCGAGCTGGGTTTCGTTGTGCTTGCTGCGCAATGAGTTGTTGGCTTGGGGTCTGTTGGACTTGCGAACTGGGAGTCGTCGTTTGTTGTATAGTGGTTTGTCGACTGGACGTCAGTGATTGCTGCGTCGACGAAGCCTGTTGTCCAATCGCTGGCGTAATTGAAATTGTAAAAGCGATCCCGCCCCCCAACGCGGTGGACAGCCTGAACCTGAATTTCCCCACCTGTATCAGCCCCTATTCGAACAAGCGGCGTGCTGGTACGATCACAACATCTCCGGCTTTGAGCACCGTATTGCCTTTAATGCCTCCGCCCGAACCATTGTAATTATAAGTGAATGTATTCATCACGCCTGTTTTAGTGTCAGCCCGTCGCAATTCGATGCGTTTGCGGGCCGCGAAGTTGGTCAGGCCACCGACCTGAGCCAGAACCTGAAGGATGGTTGTCCCTTCGGTTGCAAGATGTTTTCCGGGGACATTAACTTCCCCCATTACAAATACTTCGATCGTCGGTCCCGTTGCACCGGTAACGCCAGGAACCAGTGATGGGGCAAGCGAAGCAACCGAGATAAAAACTGTCGGGGGGGTATTGAAATTCGCTGCCAGAGCCGACGAGAGAGCCGAGCTAAGTCCATTGGTCGATTGTCCAGCGGCCCTGAGTGATCCCGCAAGAGGGAAGTTTATAGAGCCATCCGGCAAAACTAGGGTCGTCCGGTTCAGAGTGGGGTCTTCTAAAACTTCAACTTGAAGGGCATCACCTGGTTGAATCTGATAGGATTGCGCCCACGCTCCGGTCGCCACGCCCAGAGTCATAGCCAATGCAATCAATGAACCGATTACTGTCCGCATGCTCAAATCTCTCACAATTTTCCCCTTTATGTCGATTCTCAGCTGACGAAGCAATCTGTGGCCGTTTCAACGGGTGTGTGATGCGGCAGAAATGCAGCGGAATCCGCGTTTGAGGTTACTGCCCTGGGTTATTTGTGATGCTGGCTCGTTCGATTTCTTCTTGCAGCGAAGGGGAAACGTTCAGGGGGACACCTGTCGCCAGCGCCGCGCGATAGGCGCGCAGGGCGTCCTCCCGGCGATCGACAGCTGCGTATGCCTTGCCCAGATGATACAGCACCAGCGGATGGTCCGGGAATACGTGTGCTGCGGGCTCAAGATATCTCACGGCTTCGTCGTAATTGCCCATCCTGTAGGCAACCCAGCCATAGGTCTCCTGAAAGACGGGAACACGGGTGCCGCGCAGGCGCCGCGCCAGAACGATGGCGCGTTGCAGACTTTCATCATCGCTGCGATGGGTTGTCAGCAAACTGGCCAAATTGTTAGCCACAAGCAGGGACCGGTTGCTGAGCGGATAGAGCTTTTCATAGACCGCAATCGCCTGATCCAACTCTCCGGCGCGTTCGTAATCTGCTGCTTGCAGCATCAGAAGATCAGGGTTTTCCGGCAATCTGGCCAGAGCATCGGTCAGGATGGATTGGGCCAGCTCCTGTTCGTCGCGTGCTGCCACGAGCGCATGGAGGGATAACCAGGCACGCGCCGTTTCCGGATAGTCGACGAGAATCGCGCGATAAAGCTGCTCAGCCTCGCTGCGTTTGCCTTCGTCCGCCAGGGCACGAGCTTTGACCAATCGTATTGGCAGAGAATTGGGGTTGTCCGTAAGTAAATCATCCAGGCGGGTAAAGGCGGCGGTGGCCTGCCCCTGCGCCAGCAACGAGCGAATAAGCGCGATATCGGCAGGCAGACCGAATTCAGGATCGTTCGCCAGCTCGGTCAGGAACGCCGTTAGTTCTTCGGTACGTTCCTGGGCCGCAAGTATGTGGGCCTTGAGCTCGTTTGCAAGACGCCGCGCCTCGGGGGTATCCAAGTCCGTTATAGAGCTTTGGACAACCTCCAGCCGCTCCCAATCTTTTAAACCCAGATAAACTTCCCCCAAAAGAAACAGAAGATCGGGCTTGTTCGGGGTCTGATGAAGGGATGCAATCAGAACGCGTTCGGCGATTTCCGGATCATTCTCTTCTATCAGGAACCGGGCGTAGCGCAGCGTTTCCTCCGGTGCATTGCGCGATACTTCCGTTGCCAGAGCCAGCATTTCCCCCATCAGTTCCCGGTCCCCATTTTGTTGATGGGCTTGGGCCATAAGGGTCATCAGCTGCGGATCGCGGGGGTTCTGGCGAAGCGCCTCGCGCAAATGCAAGATGGCATCGCCGGTATTGTCTTCTTCAAGCAGCCAGGACGCTTTGAATTTGAGCGCTTCGACCTGGGTGGGATCTTCGGACAACACTTTTTCGATCAGTGCACGGGCTTCACCGACTCTATCCGTCTGAAACAGCACCCGCGCGAATTCTACCTCGCTTTCGCGGGTCTGTGTGGTGCGTTGCGCACCTTCAAGCAATTCCTGCATCTCGGCGATTGCAGTCTGTTCGTCGCCAGACCGGAACTTTAAAGAGGCACGTATTGTTCTGAAGCGGGATGTATTGGGCCCGTTTTGCGCGATGATCGTATCCAATTCCGAGATCGCGGCTGGAATGCCTCGGCTCTCGCTTAAAAACGCAATCAACCTTTGGGCTGGCATAAAATCTTCAGCCAAGGGGTTCACCTCGGCGCGCAACATTTTTTCCGCAGCATCCAGATCGTTCTGATCAATATAATGCTGGATCAATAACTGTTCGACGCCTTCATCGTCAGGGAAAACCACCGCCATCTGCTGGAGCAGCGTCTCAACTTCGGCAGCTCTGTCCAGCTCCTGCAAGGCGCGCAGACGGAGTTCGTAGAGAGTTTCTTTCTTCGGATCGACTGCAATGGCCGCTCCGGTTTCGGTCAACACACCGGTCCAGTCCTGATTACGAACCAGGTGGTCAATCACAACCTGACGCGCGGTCATCACCTCGGGATTGCTGTCGATCATCGTTCGGGCGGTATGAACGGTAAAGTCTACGCCAGCGGCGTCGCCATCCCGAACCGCATCAGTATAGGCCAGCGTATTGTTGATGGACTTGAGCTCGATATCGTCCGGGGCCAGCGCGGCCGCTGCGGCGCCATAACGCCTGACATCGTCCCAGTTGCCGACGTCCAGCGCCATTTCGGCAAGGCTGCGCTGCCCTTCGAGGTTGTCTGGATATTGCTCGACCAGCCGGAGATACTGGCTATAGGCACCACGGATATTGCCGCGTTCACGTTCCATCCTGGCAAAGGTCAAACGGGCCTCTTTGTGCTTCCCGTTCAATTTGAAGACGTTTCGGAACTCGACCAATGCACGCTCGACATCGCCGGACTCCAAGTGTGCCAGTCCCGCCTGAAAATGTGCTTCTGCCCGCTCTTCCGCCGAGTCGCAGGAGCTCAGCAGCAGGGTTGCAGCGAAAAAGGCTGGGGCCAACCATTTGTTCATAGGGGTTCCGCTTCTGCTCAATGCTACACTCCCGCACAAATTTCACGCGCGGCCAGCAGTTTCATTCGGCCGCGTGCTCCGGGTTTAACACCCGGTGCCGCGCAGAACGACTGAGATCGTCCGGATCAGGGTGGAAACATCTGTTCTGAACGAAATTCTCTTCCAGTATTCCGTGTCGTGATATGCCCGCTCGGCAAAGGAGGACTGATTGCGCTCGGAAACCTGCCAAAGCCCTGAAATTCCCGGGCGCATCGCCGTATAGAACTTGCCGGGATATAAATCCTGCTGGTTCAGCATCATGGGGCGAGGGCCGACCAGAGACATTTCGCCCACAAAGACGTTCCAGAACTGCGGCAGTTCATCCATGGAAGATTTACGCAGGAATGTACCGAACTTGATGATACGCGGGTCGTTGTGCAGCTTTTGATTACGGTTCCATTCGTCTCGGGCTTCGGGGTTTGCGGCCAGATGTTCTTTCAGCACGGATTCGGCGTCGTGCACCATGGTGCGCAGCTTGAGCAGCTTGAAGGTTTTTCCGTTTTTGCCGACCCGGTCCTGTCGATAAAACGGCGTCACGCCCTGACAGACCAGAAAGACGGCCAGAAAGGCAATCATCGGAACGACAAACGGCGTCACAAGCAATGTGACCGCGATATCAAAGACGCGTTTCCCGACGCCTCTGTAGAACCCCGGATGCTGTACGGAGGTCGGCATAACAGAGATGCTAGAGTAGCCAGCGTTGGCCACTTCTTTGGAATGAATTGTCACTATTTAAACCCCCAACACACACGGATACTCAACCACCACCTAACCAAACTTAGGAACTCACTGCGTTCAACCTCAACTTCTATACAAAATATTCTATATTTTTATCTAACTTGGCAATCTACCAACGTTCGTTCAGATTGCAGATTTCTGTGGCCAATTATTAACAAATTCCGTACCGGTTGCCAAACATTATTCCAGACGTGCAAGCCCCGGATTTCCGGAAAACGCAATTCTTATAGGGCTGTGGCGGCCTGCACGACCCTTTTGATCTCGTCGGATTTATTGGTCAGTTGTAGTGGAATTCGAGACAATAAATCGGTTTTTGAGCCTTTGGTCTCTAAAGGGGCCGGATTTTGAGAGTTCAACAGTTTCCTCCGATGCCTGCCTCAGGTCACGTCTGCTGCATTTCCGGGCATTTCTCGTGAGGCCCGATGCGGAAACAATTGCCCAAAACCCCTTCTATTAGGTGGCGCAAAGGGTCAATTCCTCGCATGTAGCACGCGCAATCTTGATTTTATGGCACAGTACTAGCCAATTATATTTGGTTCATGTGATATAAGTACATTGGATTGCGATCTATGCGCATTATGTGAGGAATTTCTGGTGGTTCAGGGTTTAGGTGATCTCCGGAGGGCCAGCATTAGGTTTGACAAAGCGGAAGGTAACCGGGGAGCGATGGCGTCAAGCGACGGGTTCTACTTGGATTTCTTCGGGCTCGACCGCCGGCCCTTCACGCTGCTTCCGGATCCCGGATTCATGTACTGGTCGCCGCTACACAAGCGCGGTTATTCGGTCCTGCAATTCGGCATCATGAGTTGTGCGCCCATCACGGTGCTGACCGGAGAAATCGGAGCCGGGAAAACCACCCTGATACAGCATCTCCTCAGCGAGATGGAGCAATCGATCACGGTTGGGCTGATTTCGAATGCGCAGGGCGGTCGCGGAGAGTTGCTGCAATGGGTTCTGCACGCGTTGGGTTTGCCAATCGAAAATGACGCAAGCTATGTGCAGATATTCCGGGCGCTGCAGGATTTCCTCGTCTCGGAATACGCCGAAGGCCGGCGGGTGGTTCTGATCTTTGACGAAGCGCAGAACCTGACCGTCGAAGGGTTGGAAGAAATTCGGATGCTGACCAATATCAATTCGAACACGGATGAACTGATCCAGCTTGTTCTGGTTGGTCAGCCAGAATTGCGCGACATGGTCTTGGATCCCAAAATGCGGCAGCTGACGCAGCGCGTGGCTGCAAGCTTTCACTTGGAACGGATGGATGAATCATCCGTGGAAGCCTATATCCGGCATAGGATGAAAACGGCTGGCGGGTCAGGGGACGAGTTTTCCGAAGACGCCTGCAAGCTGATTTTTCAGCAGACCCGCGGGGTGCCGCGTCTGGTTAATCAGTTCTGCGATTTTGCCCTGCTTTATGCCTGGACGAATGAAGCGGATAAGGTCGATGAATCCATCGTCAATCAGGTGATCGATGATGGTGTTTTCTTTGGCGGAAACTCACTTGAGAAGGAGCTGACAGTCTAAGATGGGTCCTGTACGCTACTATTTCTCCATTTTTCTGAGGCGACTGCCCTATTTCCTCGTGGTTGCTACGATCGTCTCTGCGATTTCGGTCACAGTGGCGATGACATTGCCACCAACCTATTTGTCGACGATGCGGTTGATCGTTGAATCTCCGCAAATTCCAGGAAGCCTTGCGGCCAGTACAGTCACCGCAACTGCGGGGGAGCAGCTCCAAATTGTTGAGCAGCGTTTGCTGACACGCCCGGTTCTTCTTGATATTTCTCGTAAATTCGAGATTTTGCCCGATCAAGCAAATGCAAGTCCAGATCAAATAGTGAATGAGCTACGCACGAAGACCAACATACGTATCTCAGCCGGGCGCAATCAAGCAAATCTGATGACGATTACATTCGAAGGCCGCTCTGGTCTGATTGCTGCGGGGGTTTTAAACGAATACCTAACAGAAATTCAGAAACTTGACGTTGAATATCGCAAGGAACGAGCTTCAGATACGCTGACGTTTTTCGAGGTAGAGGTAGACCGTTTAGGCGGTGAGCTCGACGAGCTCAGTGCACGTATTTTACAGTTTCAAAATGAAAATGCCGGGGCCCTGCCGGCCAGCTTACAATTCCGGATGGCACGGCAAGGTTCTTTGCAGGCCACTCTTCAGCAGACAGATCAACAGATTTTTTCTCTTCAGAATCAACGCGAAAAGCTGTTGGAAATCTACAGTGCGACTGGTCAGATTACGACCGTCGGACAACAACCACAAACACAGGCACAGCAGCAGTTGAGCCAGTTACGTAACCAACTAGACAACCAATTGGGGGTTTACTCTGAAAGTAGTCCTCAGATCAGAATTCTACGGGCCAGAGTGAATCGCTTAGAAGAAGTTGTTGCAGCTGAACAGACCGCTGCCTCGCCTCAATCCGCTCCACAAACAGGAAATTCATCGCTAAATCTTCAACTGGCTCAACTGGATTCACAAATAGCCGCACTTGAAGATCAGAGGGCAGTTACGCAAGAAAACCTCGACCAAGTGACGCTTTCAATTGATCAGACGCCAGCGAATGCGATTGCACTGGCCGAGTTGCAGCGCGACCATGGTAATATACAACTCCAATACAATACAGCAGTTGCACGTTTAGCTTCGGCATCGACAGGCGAACGGATCGAAGTTACGTCACAGGGACAACGGATTTCGGTGATTGAACATCCGGCTGTGCCGAGTTCCCCGGCAAAGCCTAACCGCGTTGTCCTGGCAGGCGGAGGAACCTTTGCCGGAATCGCGATGGGCTTGGCTTTTATTGTTTTGTTGGAACTTCTGAACCGTGCTGTGCGAAGGCCGGAAGATTTGATCAGCAAGCTGGATGTCTGGCCTATCGCGACGATCCCTTATGTGCGGTCGCGCGGAGAGATTATGAGGCAGCGCCTAACTTGGGCAGCAATTATTCTGGTAATTATGGTTGGTGTACCTGCGAGCATATGGGCGGTGCACACCTACTATCTGCCACTGGATCTGCTCACAGAAAGAGTGATCGACAAGCTTGGAGTATTTTAGATGATTTCTGTTCTTTTTGAAGTAAGGAAGGTGTAATGGACCGTCTTCAGCAGGCGATTCAGAAGGCCCGTGAGGAACGTAGTAGTCGCCAGCCATCCCAACCGCCGCCGTTGACTGAAGAGCAGAGGCATATTCCTCCGGACAGTGTCGATGACGACGCCTGGCAGGCGGTGCCTGAAATTGAAATCGATCCACGCCTCATCTCCCGCAAGCGCCTGATGTCCTTTCGTGGCGGCGCAGATGCCACGCCTTATGACATGCTGCGCACCAAGATGCTGCAGCAGGCCCTGACCAACGGTTGGCGCCGGGTGGCATTGACGTCTCCTTACAGTGGGTGTGGTAAAAGCACTTCAGCCGCCAATCTGGCCTTCAGTTTGGGGCGGCAGGAAGACTTGCGGACGATCGTGATCGATTTCGACATGCGGCGCAGAGGTCTGGCTGAGATTCTGAAACAGACCGGTGAATATAGTATGGCCGATGTCATTCGGGGCAATGTGCCATTTCAAGAACATGCCTTGCGCCATGGAAACAACGTAATCTTCGGGCTGAACTTTTCCTCGACACGCAACCCGGCTGAAATTCTGCAAAGTCGCCAGACAATCGAGTTTTTGGAGCGGCTCGAGGCGGAATACAAACCCGACGTCATTCTGTTCGACACGCCTCCGCTGATGGCCAGCGATGACAGCCACGGGTTTCTCAGAAATGTCGACTGCGCTCTGCTTTTGGTGGCAGCTGAGGAGACCAGTATCGATCATATTGATGTCGCCGAGCAACAACTGGCGGAGCTTACGAACGTCATGGGGATTGTTTTGAACAAGTGCCGGTATATCAGCGGGGCCTTCGGAAATGAGTACGGTTCCTACTGATATGCCTCCTACCGATGCGGTCATTATCCCTCATTACAATGATCTGTCACGGTTGGAGAGATGTCTGCATGCGCTATGCGAGAATGATCTGGAGGACACCGAGGTCGTTGTCGTCGACAACAACTCCCCGGTTTCGCTGGATGGCATCCGACAGGCCTTCCCCGAAATACGCTTTCTGGTAGAGCTGCAAAAGGGTGCGGCGCATGCGCGCAATCGTGGAGTTGCGGAAACCACAGCGCCGCGAATATTCTTTATCGATGCCGATTGCGTTCCCGCGCCGGATTGGCTGTCAGTCGGGCGCCAGATCGCGGATCAGGCGGATTTAATCGGTGGCCGGGTTGATGTTTTTGACGAAACTCCGCCTCCGCGCAGCGGGGCTGAAGCCTTCGAGGCTGTCTTTGCCTTCAACTTCCGAAGATATATCGAAGTTCAGGGATGCTCCGGCGCCGGTAATCTGCTGACCAGGCGGGATGTATTTGACAAAATCGGTGGGTTTATCAATGGTGTCTCCGAGGACCGGGAATGGACCATGCGTGCCGTTGCCCATGGCTATAGCTTGATCTACCGGGACACGCTTTGCGTTAGCCATCCATCCCGACAAGACTGGTCTGCGCTCAAAGCCAAGTGGCGACGGACGACGCAAGAGGGGTATCAACTGAACGGAACAGATGCCCCGGCACGTCTTCGATGGGCAATCCGTGCGCTTGCAATGCCGGCAAGCGCGGTTGTGCATACCCCGAGAGTTGTTTCCAGCAATAGGCTAGCCTCAAGAGGTGAGGCTTTGCGCGCCATCTCGACCCTGTTTCGGCTCAGATGCCAGAGGATGGTCTGGATGCTGCGTCAGGCATCGGGCGGTAGTATCTGATACATCACAACTGAAAAGGGACCGAAATGCGGCCCCTCGTCGTTGTACCGTTGTAGGTCAGATATGCGCGCTTTGCTCAAGCAGCGGCCTTGCGGCGGCGAACCAAAACCATACCACCAAGCGCACTCAGAAGCAGAAGACCACCAGCTGGTAACGGAACTGCAGCCACATCAAAGTCAAAAGTCACGTCCGGTTGGGAAGCCGCCCAACTGAATTGGAGATTCTGGCTCAGAGTATTTGGGCTCACGCTACTGAAGAGCGTCCTGAGTATTGTTACACCACCCAGCACAGGCGTCGTGGCTAGTACGTTGGTGGAATCGTTTGCATCGACCCAGCTTACCGTCAGACCCATAGGGAAAGCGCTGGTCAGCAAGCGAATGCCGATGGTTGCTTCTGTCGATGCCCCCAGCGGGTCAACCGGCGAGGTGAAGTTGACGGAGTAGGATCCGCCGCCACCTGCGCCTGTATTTACTGCGCCATTAAAAAGATTGTCGGACGTGATGTCATAGCTGCCACCTGCAACTACATTTGTTAGCGCACTGGCCGAGCCAGTCATAAGGACGGCGGCGATAAGCCCCACAGCCGTCATTTTTAAAGTTCTAAACATAAAAGGACCCACCCTTAATTCTCACACCACGGATTACGAGCGCACCAAGAGTGCGGCACCTACCAGAAACATTGGTAAACCATTTCCGTGTGATTGTTAAAGGTTTTTGAGGAATTGTGGCTTTTCTTGGGCGAATCCGCGCGGATGATGGCATAATATAGATTTAATTTTTGCTTTGTTTCCCAATTGCGAACATATCCCGCCGAACCTGGGAGCGAATCAGCTTCCGGTGGTGTTGTGTATGGCCAGGCGTCCTCAGACAGGTATCCTGAAACAGGAACATCTGTCACGGCGGCGTGCAATTATGCAGAGAGGCACGTCTCGCAAATGATGGCATCTAGACTGAATGGCAACGCTTTTCTCGTCGGCTTCCTAGTGCCGGGCGTCTCCTTACGCTGAAATGCGGGAAACAATCAGGGAAAACGGCACCTACTATCCGCATTGTAAAAGAATCACGTGATCTGTGGGCCTTGATTGACAACAAAAACGGGCGAAACCCGGTGCGCCCCCGTATTTCTGCTTAGACGCGCCCACAGTTTCGTGTAGCGTTGGGTTGTTGTACCAAGTACAGGCGCTTATTTTCGATCGGAATTTATAGTTTGACCGTTTGTTTAAAGTTCCCGCCTATGAGCATGGAGATGCGAATGGGTGTTGTGCCAGAGATGGTGAGAGTTACCGAGGCCGCTGATGAACGCAGCTGATTTTGATCCCAATGACATGAATCTGAACGCCAAACGGGTCAGCGCGCGAATCCTGCAGGCCTCGATCTCCGGGGTTTATGGCGACCCGCAGATCCATCCGCAGACCGAAGATTACGTGGGCCACGTCAACCCGATCGGACCGCGCTCATTTTATGATGAGCGCAAGCGCTGCGCCGAGACGCTGTTCTTTGACTACTATCGCCAGCACAACCTGCCGATCAAAGTGGTGCGGATTTTCAACACCTATGGGCCGAACATGCACGCCGATGACGGGCGCGTGGTGTCCAATTTCATCATGCAGGCTCTGGCGGGCGAGCCGATCACGATCTACGGCGATGGCAGCCAGACCCGGTCGTTCTGCTTCGTATCCGATCTGATCGATGGGCTGATCCGTCTGATGGAGTCGCCCGAGGACGTGACCGGGCCGATCAATCTGGGCAACCCGGTCGCGATGAGCATCCGGGAGCTGGCTGAGGCCGTAATCCGCCTGACCGGATCGAAATCCGAACTGATGATGCACCCGCTGCCCCAAGATGACCCGATTCAGCGCCAACCGGACATCACCCGCGCAAGAGAACAGCTGGGCTGGACACCAAAGGTTGTGCTTGAGGGCGGGCTGAAGGCGGCGATTGCGTATTTTCCACGTACCGCAATGGCGATGAAGGAGCTGTAGGACGGTAATGACCTTGCAGACCGCCTCTGGAAGAGCACCCCGATGGTTCAGGGGCGTTTTGCTGTTTGCAGCAACGGTTATTGTCTGTCTGCTGGTTTTGATCATTAACCGCGGGCCGCTCTATTATTTCGATACTGGCAGCTATTTCAGACAGGGCGATACGGCGCTGTCCCTTATTCTGCCTTCACCAGAATCGAGTGGTGCCCAAAGTGGCGCGAGCAACGCGCAGCCAGAACAGGCCCTTAAAGAAGATGAGACAACCGGCGGGTCGCGTTCGATGGCCTATGCGCTGCTGGTTGCGGTTTTCTGGCGGGCTGATGCGCTGGGGGCTGTTGCGGTCGTTCATCTGGCCGCGCTATTGCTTGCGGTCTGGCTGACAATGCGCGTGTTGCAGCGAGTTGTTTCAATTGGATGCAGTACACTTGAGCTGGTGACAATTCCCTTATTGGCCGGGGCTTTGACCTCCCTGCCCTTTTATATCGCTTATGTGATGCCGGATATTTTTGCATCGATCATGCTGATCATGACCGCGGCGGTTGTTGTGGCTGGGCGTTATATGACGGTGGCGGAATGGCTGGGCGCGCTGGCTCTGGCTACGTTTGCGGCGGTCCTGCACCCTTCGCATCTGGGGGTTGCGGCGCTGATGGTGCCTTTTGTCATACTGGCGGCTCTGTTGCGCCTTGGCTATGGGCGATGGCTTGCGGCAGGGTTTGCCGTCTGTCTTGTTGCCCTAGCTATTGCCGAGCGCAAAGCCTTTGAATTCGCAACAGAAACCGTTGCGCAGAAAGAGGTGATATATACACCCTATATCACGGCACGCTTGATCGTTGACGGCCCCGGCCTAGATTATTTGAGCGATGTCTGCCCACAACCCGGCCTGGCCACCTGCGCGCTGCATGAGGCCCTATCCTGGTCCAATGATCCGTATCGGCTGACCGCCACGCACATCATCTTTGAACAATCTGAACGGCTGGGATCCTTCCGCCTGATGCCAATTGAGGATCAGCAGGCCGTGGCGGCCGAACAACGGGCTTTTTTTCTGAAGGTTTTGATGGCCCGTCCGTTCGGGACGGTCTTTGCGTTTGGCAAAAATGCATCCACACAGCTTGGCATGAACAGCGTAAAGATGACCATCCCGAACGAGGCAGTTATTCGTAATACGAAATCGCTTTCCGGGTTACCTGACTCGCAACTTGGTGTTCTCGACAGCGTTATTCTGACACGCGATCAATCCTGGCTTGGCCCGGCAAATACCATCCACTCCGCCATCTATCTGATCTCGCTGTTCGTCGTGGTTAGACTGTTGCTGTGGCCGGGGCGCGTTGCGCCACCCTTGAAACTGTTCACACTGTTCATCTTGATCGGCATTGCCGTCAATGCACTGGTCTGTGGCGGTGTGTCCCAACCCGCAGATCGCTATGGCGCGCGCGTGATGTGGCTGCTGCCTTTTACGGCCGCTTTCCTTCTTCTTGTTCAGCGGTCCCGGATACCGCGCACTGCTTCCGGAGATATCTCGTGAGTTCAGATAAACCTCTTACCATCAGCGTGGTCATGCCCGCCTATAACGCCGAACATCTGCTGCCCCGGGTGCTGCCGCCATTGATCGACATGCTCAACGCCGGTCAGGTGCAGGAGGTTCTGGTGGTGGATGACCAATCCCCAGACGGCACCGCCGCCCTTGCGCAAAAGATGGGCGCGACGGTTTTGACCACGCCGGTCAATGGCGGGCCGGGCGCGGCGCGCAATCTGGCGGCGGAACAGGTCACGGGCGATATCCTGTGGTTTGTGGATTCCGATGTTATCGTCTGGCCTGACGGCCCCGACCATATCCGCCGCGCCATGTCCGAGGATAATGTCGGGGCGGTATTTGGCTCATATGATGATGAGCCGGACGGACAGGCATGGTTCTCGCGCTACAAGAACCTTCTGCACCGCTATCACCACCAACGTGCCCGGCGCGAGGCGCGGACCTTCTGGGCCGGATGCGGTGCCATCCGGTGCGATGTGTTTCGCGAGGTCGGGGGGTTCGATGTCAAAACCTATGAGGTCCCGTCGATTGAAGATATCGAGCTCGGCTACCGGATTGCCAATACCGGCCGCCGCATCCTTGTCGAGCCCCAGTTGCAAGGTAAACATCTGAAGGTCTGGACCATCCGAAACAGTCTGAGCACCGATATCTATTGCCGCGCCCTGCCCTGGGCCCGGCTGATGATCTCGCGCGAGGGGCTGTCGGATAATCTCAACACATCAATGGCAGAACGTGCACGGGCCGGAATTGCGGGGCTGTTGCTGTTATCGATACTAGCCCTACCCTTCTGGCCGGGTGCATGGCCCCTGCCCTTGCTGCTGCTGGCAGCAGCCCTGATCGCCAATTTTGATCTGGTCCGCACGATGGCCGGGCATGGCGGACCCTGGTTTGCCTTCAAATGCCTGCTGTATCATCAGGTCTATTACGTCTATTCGGCCACCATCTATGTCTGGTGCCTGTTCGAATATCACGTGCTGGGACAAAAGCAGAAGCTCCGCGTCACGCGAAACTAACCGTTCACGCGATACAGAAAGGCATCAAGGGCTGTTTCAGAACTGTTTCGCAGGCAATTGCTCGAACGGCAATTTCTCAACCTGATCGAAACGTGGATTGCTTTCGTGCACATAGAAGGTGTCGTAAAGCGAATTTCGTACGAAGTGATAGCCATTGGCAAACAACAACTCGTTCAGTTCGGGCGTTGGGCGTTCAATCGTCATGGCATGAAAGCGATACAGGTCGAACGGGAAATTCCGCAGAATCCGGGTTTCCGACCCTTCCACATCCAGGCTGAAATAGTCTATATCCCTAGGTGCGTTGTAGCGATCCAGAACTTCCTCCAGCGGCACGGCCTCAACCGTGACGACCATGCCCTTTTCACGAAACCGGGCCAGTTTTGAGGCACGGCGCTCGGTCATGTTATCGGCCTCGTCCACCAGCAGGCTGCTGCGCTGACCATCAATCATGAACTCCAGACTTCCCGGCTCAGGATCAACTGCCAGCGGAACTTTGGTTGATGTGCGGTGATGCCAATTGGTTATCCGATTATAGTTGATCGGGTTAGGTTCGATCAGCAGCCCGGTCCAGCCATAGTGCTTTTCCAAAATGAACGTGTTTGAATCCGAAAACCCGTCGGCGGCCCCAAGTTCCACAAAGAACCCGTTGCGTTTGCCGTTATAGACCTCGTTGATCACCCAGACATCCTGCCCCCGATCCGAGACCCGTTTTGGCAGATAGCCGAGATTGTTCATGGCGAAACGGCGGCTGACATTTTTGGCACTAACCACGCCAATATACGCGAAATAGGCAGGCTTCTGGAGGACCGGGTATGATTCAACCAGTTTTGCAAGATTCTGCTTCATAAAGTTCTCCTTTTAAATGCCCGCTTTTGGTCCCCGGGAAAATCTTATGTTTCCCAATCTTTGGCTATCTTAGTCCCGCTACTTTTGCGATGTCCCAGACGGGATACGGCGTATCGCGCGTTCCTTGTCCGAAAATGGTATCAAGCGGCACGCGATAGGGACGTGCAATACTAACCGGAACCCCAGTGTTCCCAAGATCCTGTTCATAGGTTGCCTGGTCGCGCGCTACTATAACCTGCCCTTCCACAGCTTCGCCAATCACGGTTTCTCCTTCCGCCAGGGGGGTTGTGGCTGTGCGAATGAAGTAATCTGTAGTTATGGTATCCGGAGCGGGCATCCTGGCATGAACATAAACCGACAATTGGCCAGCCATGTAACGGTTTTCCAGATCGGCCTGTGTCCATACGGGTGGGAAGGCTTGTGCTATCAGTTCTGGTACGACACGTATCTCGTTCAGGTCGGGAAACGGGGCTGCACCCGTGTCGATCGAGATGCGATAGCCAAGATCCCGGGTTTGGGTAAACGGGCGCAACGTCTCGGGCCAGCTGATCCAGGCGCTAATCGCAAGCCCGGCCAGAGCGCAAACCAACGCGGATACTGGAGCCACCTGCACCGGGCGCAGCCGCCAGAAGACGATCAGCGGTATCACTGCGGCCGGGGCAAAATGGTGCGGCAGGATGCGATAAGCCTGAACATAGAAAAACAGAACATACGCTACGACCATCAGCGTCAGCGTTCTGGACAGTTTGTCTTGCCAGGGCCAGGCCAACAGCGCCAAACCGGGCAGAATACCGCAAGGCAACAGCCAGAACAGGAATCGCCCGGTATCGAAGACCGTCACAAAGCGCAGGCGGCGCAGGATACCGTCAGCCCCGAATTCGTCAGCCACACCCATCAAATCCGATCGGGTCAGTATCATTTCAACCAGTGATGCCAGCACTAAGATGGAAAGGGCTATCAGCCCCGCGATAAATACCTGCCGGAACGGAAATGGTCGGGTTAAAAGGAAATGGGAAATAAGAAAGAATCCAATAAGCAGAGTGCCATTCGGCGCGGTCAGTAGGGCCAGGATGGAGACGATCGCCATCCAGCCAAACCTTTGTTCGTTGAAAAACAGGATATACCCCAGCACCCCTAACAGAATCATCGGTTCGCGTGCCATGGGCAAGGCGATATCGGCGAAATAAGGGTTGTAGGACGGGTTGAACGCCATCACGAAGGAAAACAGAAACAGCGCGCCGCCCAGCCCCAAAACGGTACGGGGATCGGTCTGGCCGTCCGCATTGCGGACAAAGGACAGCATCACCCCGAACAGAACCGAAATCCCCGGCAGGTATGCGAATCGGATAGAAACCTCATAGGGCCCAAAGAGCCGCATGAACCCAGTCTGCAGGAAGGTTTCAGACACCATTTTCGGGGTCGGATATCCTCCGATCCCGCCCGCATCCGGTGGCCAGAATGGCAATCCACGAGTCATGAACAGCATCGCGTTCAGAAAGCTGTGCGCCCCGTCATCGTTCAGCGACTCCCAGTAAAATTTGGGTGCCAGAAACATCAGAACTGCAAGCGGCAAGACGATCATGCCCGCCACATCCCAGCCTCTGTTCTGCAAGATCTCCGGGTCGGGTCGGCGCATAATCAAGCCGATACCGGGCAGGCAGAGCAAAACGAGAAGCAGAGTGAACGACGCCCCCGTCATCGGAACGCCGCTGATCGCTTGCAGCACTGCGGCGCTTGCAGGCACGCCGAACAAAGAAAAGGTGAAGCCCTTGAGCAACCAATGTTCAAAACGGTCTTCGGGCGCAGCTATTCCAAGGGCAAGCAGAAAACCCGGGGCGACAAACAACGCCGAAGCTGCCAACGCGACAAGAGGAACCCAGAGATACGAGAACAAAATGCCGCTAACCGCAAAATAAGCCGATGTGCCATTTAAAAGCGCCGCATCAGCGGCCAGTGTTGCCGCAACATCCTGACCGGCTAGTGCAATGCCAGCCAAAACAATGAGTAAAAGAAGAAGGCGTAATATCATCACGTCTTATACAATCTCATCAAAATACAGCAGTCGACGATTACCCAATGAAGGACATACTAGATTTCAGCTGAATGTATCTGTCTTCAATCAACCAATTTACTGATAACATGTAATTCTCTTCAGGTTGCGTATTTTGTGCCTATCAGAGGGATTGCATGCGGAATGCGACATCAATACCGCAAACATATCCGTATTGATGATTTTGGGGAAACAAAGAGTCAGTGCCAATGTTTTTTTGGGCGTTTCAGTTCGCCTAGGCAGCATGACCGATACTTTGGACCATAATTCAGGAGCAAACCCGCAAGCACCATAGTTCCTGGCTAGGTGTTTGATCCCAGGGTTTGATGGTGTGATTCATTTGATGGAATGGAAAGAAGCACTATGAGATAAATTCGTCACGGCAGCGCCACTATCACGCGCGCTGTCCGAACAGCGATACAGCGATCGCGGAATAGAGCCGGGAGCTTGGCATCAACCCCAAGACGGTCGCCAAGTGGCGGAAACGGTAGACTGTTGAGGATCAGAAGACCGACCCCAATGAGCCTCGTTCAACCGTTCTTTATGAAGAAGAGGAGGCCATGATTATTGCTTTCGGGCGGCACAGGTTCCTACCGCAGGATGGCTGCCTTTACGCTTTGCAGCCAACGATCCCGCATCCACTGACCGACAGGGTATTTCCGAAGGAAATATCCCGACAGGTTGACGCGTTCTTCTTTGCATCGTTGCTTACAGCAGCATGGGATATCTCGGCTGCCGGAAGTTGAGGATGGCAAACTTCATCTCTTTGTTGCCACTCGCTATGATAGGTGCCCGACGTCTTTTTCTCAGCCATAGCACTCGCTACTACCGTCTTGTTCTGACTGTAAATCAATGAGTCTGGAACCTAAGGATCAGAGTGCCGTGCTTTTAAGGGAGTTTTTGGGTGCTCGACATTGTTCTTGGATTTCGTTTCGAATTCCTCGTGATACGAGCGTTCTACATTTACATCCCAGATATCGTTGTTCTCACCCATAATATTGCGGGCGGCATACATCGCCGACAACATTGAATGATCCTGGTTGTTGTATCGGTGCAAACCATTACGCCCGACGGTCTGGAAATTCTCGAGTGTTTTCAGCCAATCACTGACAGTATCCAGAGCATCTTTGTATTCAGTGTCATAAACTGGATATGCTTTGGGCTGTCGAATCACAGCAAAATCAATAACATCAGTGGCCTTGGCCAACCCAAGCTGCTCTAGCTCTTCGCTGGCAAGCTTTCTAAGTTCTTCATCAGAAGAAGACCATAGCCCATCACCCTTCTGGCAAAAATACTCCATCCCGATTGAGGCGGTATTCTGATTGGGCAGCATTTCCTTAGACCAGGCGCGGAAATTCTGAATGCGGCCTACCTTTACCTTTGGGCTATGAATGTAAATCCAGTTGTCCGGGAATGGATCCGCATGATCAAGGACCAGAGTTACAATCAGAAAATCCCGATATTTCAGACGATCTGCAGCCTCGACAACCTCGGGCGGCGGCGGCGGGTCAAAGGTATGGATCAGATCACGCACGGCCATAGAGTTGATGAATTCTTCCCCTTCAACTTGTTTGATTCTTATCTCACCATCTTCATTCCAAGTTTTCACCTCAACTGAAATAACGCGATTACCGTCACGGTGCACTTTCACTACTTCGGAATGAGTTTGAACGCTGCCGCCGTTTTCTTTTATCAGGTCGCGGGTCTTTTCCCACATCATGCCGGGGCCCAAACGAGGGTACTGGAATTCCTCGATAAGGCTAGCCGTGTCATTGGCACCGGAGATCGCATTCCAGACCGCCTTTGGCAAAGACAGGTTCTTGATCCGCTGCGCGGCCCAGTCAGCTCGGATCTGCGACGGCGGAATACCCCATACCTTCCTAGTGTAACTACGGAAAAAGTGCATGTAGAGCCGCCCGCCGAAGCGGTTGATCACCCATTCTTCAAAGGTGTCTTCCTGAGGCTTGGGGCGCAGCTTCCATTTGATGAAGCTGCCGATGATCTTGTAGGTCTCATAGGGGCCGATATTGCCAAGTGCGTTAAATATCCGCAGCGGATAATCGTAGAATTTGCCACGATAAAAAATGCGGCTCAGGCGCTGCACGGTGATGAAATCGTCACCCATCACTTCGTGCCACATGTCCTCGACTTCACCTACCTTGGTGAAGAACCGGTGCCCGCCAATATCGAAACGATAGCCCTTATGGGTCTCGGTTCGAGAGATGCCGCCAACCATGTCGGAGGCCTCATAGACCTGAGGCACATGCGTATCGCTTAGTTTCTGAAGCTCATAGGCAGCGGTCAGACCGGCCGGTCCGCCCCCAATGACAACAACTGGAACAATTTCTTTTTTCAAATCACTAAAACCTACACCAAGTCTCTAATGTCAGGCTACAGGAGGTTATCATCGATTCACAACAAATTCCTATTGGCCCTCGAAACAGTAGCCGTGTTCCTTACAAGACACTCGCATCAGGTTTGAATGAACCTGACGAAGATCGGGATGCCGCGCCTGGAGCTCGTATTCCAGTCCTCTGGAAACACTAAACTTATCCATAAGAACTCGGCAGAGAAATTCCAACAGAGGATTGAATAAAAACAGTTTTATCTCTCTGAGGCAGATGCCTTGGGGTGCGCTGCATTACCATGGGCAGCACCACGAAGATGTTGCAAAATGCGCGACCTGCAGCACCCCGGACATTTGTATTCACGATGTTATTTGCACTATGTGCCAAACGCCAACACTCTTTGGAAAATCACGTCAACAATATCGTTTCATTTCTCATATTGTATATTTTTCTTGCGCTAGAGTGCCGGGAAATTCAGTGCATCATTAAGCGTAGCTTTGTGAATCTTGACACGAACGCAACGCTCCCGTCCTACTGCGCTTGAATGTTTGTAGGAACAAGGTTGCGGCGGACCTAAGGTGAAAGTCTGTGAATTGGCGGCCAACTTCGTTTTTAACGAGGGAGCGATTTTATGAAGTGCGTTATTCTAGCCGGAGGGTTGGGCACCCGGCTCAGCGAGGAAACCGTCAAGATACCGAAGCCCATGGTCGAGATCGGCGGTAAACCGATCATCTGGCATATCATGAAAATCTATGCCGCCAACGGGGTAACCGACTTCATTGTATGCCTAGGCTACAAGGGCTACGTCATCAAGGAATACTTCGCTAATTTTTTTCTGCACAGCTCGGATGTCACAATTGACCTGGCCAGTGGCAGCCTTGAGACTGCAAACAGCAAATCCGAACCTTGGCGCGTGACGCTGGTCGATACAGGCGACAACAGCCAAACCGGCGGGCGACTGAAACGGGTTATCCCACTTGTTCAGGATGAAGAAGCCTTCTGTCTGACCTATGGGGACGGGGTCGGCGACATCAACGTCCGGGACGGGATCGATTTCCACCGGGCGCATGGCAAGCTGGCGACCGTCACGGCAGTTCCGCCGCCGCGTCGTTTCGGTCAGCTGGAGATGCAGGACAATCAGGTTCTTAACTTCAGCGAAAAACCTGTTGGGGACGGTGGCCTGATCAATGGCGGTTTTTTTGTGCTTTCGCCTGAAGTCGGGAAATACATCGAAAGTGACACGACCGCCTGGGAACGCGAACCACTGATGACGCTGACGCGCGATAGCGAGTTGATGTCTTTCGAACACAAGGGGTTCTGGCAGCCCATGGACACGATCCGCGAGCGTCAGGAGCTTGAGGAGCATTGGGCCACAGGTAGTGCACCGTGGAAAATCTGGGAATGAATGCGAGCGCATTTGCAGGTAAACGGGTTCTTGTAACCGGGCATACCGGCTTTAAGGGTGCCTGGCTGGCTGTGTGGCTGGCCGAAGTCGGTGCAGATGTGACTGGATATGCCCTTGCGCCCGAAACGGATCCTAACCTCTGGGCTCTGCTGGATCACAGTAAGATTCGCTCGGTCACGGGGGATCTGAACGATCGGGTGGCGCTTGATCGTCTGATCGCGGATACCGATCCCGAATTTGTCTTTCACCTAGCCGCACAATCACTGGTGCGGCGGTCCTATCGCACACCGGTCGAGACATTCGAGACCAATGTGTTAGGCACGGTTCAGTTGCTGGATGCCCTGCGGGCAGCGCCCAGCTTGCGGGCGGTGGTGGTTGCCACCTCGGACAAAGCCTATGAAAATGTCGAACAGGTCTGGGGTTATCGCGAAACTGACCCCATGGGCGGGCATGACCCCTATTCCGCGTCGAAAGGTGCAACCGAGATTGCAACCGCCGCGATGCGGCGCAGCTATTATTCGCCGGACGCGGCGGACCCGCACCCTGCCCGGATCGCCAGCGCGCGGGCCGGGAATGTCATCGGTGGCGGGGACTGGGCTGAAGACCGGCTAGTACCTGATATCGTGCGCGGTTGCCTGAGTGATAAAGGACGTGTTGTGTTGCGCCACCCCGGCGCAATCCGGCCCTGGCAACATGTTCTGGAACCCCTCAGGGGCTATATGATGCTGGCACAGCAGCTTGCGCAAAGCGAAGCCTTTGCACAAGGCTGGAACTTCGGTCCTGAACGCGACGATGAACGTCCGGTTCTGGATGTGGCCCAGGCCGTGATCAAGGCGCTCGGGCAGGGCCGAGTTGAGGTCAATACCCCGGCAGATACCCCGCATGAAGCCAAGATGCTGCGGCTGGATGTATCACAGGCGCGCGCCGGTCTTGGCTGGCGCCCGGTCCTGAGCTTTGAGGATACCGTCAGGCTGACGGCGGACTGGTATGCGGGCTGGGCCCGGGGCGCCTCGCCTACCGAGCTGTGCCGCACGCAGATCGCTGAATTCGAAAACATAAGCAAGAGACAGACATGATCGGCGCGACCCACCCCACCTGCCGCCAATGCGGCGCCCCCCTTGAGATGACGCTTGTCGATCTGGGACTGTCTCCTCTGGCCAATTCCTATGTCGATCCAGCCAAAGCAGATATTCCGGACTCAGTCTATCCGCTGCACGCCCGCGTCTGCACCAGTTGCTGGCTGGTCCAAGTGGACGATGTGGTTCCGGCGGAAGAGATTTTTTCCACTGACTACGCCTATTTCTCCAGCTTCTCTGACAGCTGGCTGGCCCATTGTCGAGACTATGTGGACAGCATGACGCAACGATTCGATCTTGGGTCGGGCGATCTGGTAATCGAGATCGCTTCGAATGACGGGTATTTGCTGCAATATTTCGTCGAAAAGGGCATTCCTGTTCTGGGCATCGAACCATCGGGGAATGTTGCGGCTGCCGCTGAAAAAAAAGGCGTACGCACATTGGTCGATTATTTCGGCGAGACGCTGGCGCAGAAGGTTGCCAAGACCGAACAGCCCCCGGCGCTGATCGCTTCGGCCAATGTTCTGGCACATGTGCCCGAAATCAATGATTTCGTCACCGGGATCGCCACCCTGCTGAAAGAGGATGCGGTTTATACAGTCGAGTTTCCGCACCTTCTGAACCTCATCAACAGCGTGCAATTCGACACAATCTATCACGAGCATTATTCCTATCTTTCGCTGCTGGCGGTCGAGGAGATCTTTGCCAAGGCAGGTCTGCGCGTCTTCGATGTGGAAGAACTGCCCACCCATGGCGGATCGCTGCGGGTCTATGCCTGTCTTGAAGCCGCCAGCCATCCCGAAGGTGCTGGTGTGGCCAAGGTCCGCGCCCGTGAGGCCGCTGCGCAGTTTGACCGCCCCGAGGGTTATATGAATTTCACCGGTCAGGTCGAAACCCTGCGTGACGGATTGCTGACTTTCCTGCGCGGGGCGCAGGCGAAGGGAGAAACCGTTGCAGCCTATGGCGCTGCGGCCAAAGGCAACACGCTGCTGAACTATGCCGGGATCGGTCCTGATCTGATCTCTTATTGCGTTGATCGGAACCCGGCCAAGCAAAACACCCTGCTGCCCGGCAGCCGGATCCCCGTACACGGGGTCGAAGCGCTGCGTGAAACATCGCCGGATTACGTGTTGATCCTGCCCTGGAATATCCGCGATGAAGTCATCGACCAGCTTGCCGACCTGAGGGCGCAGGGAACGCGGTTCGTAACCGCCGTGCCAGAGGTCAGGATAAGCTGATGGGACGGGTTCTGCTGACCGGGGCGACCGGATTGATCGGACGCGCCACAGTCCCGACCCTTATAGAGGCCGGGCATGAGGTCGTGACACTGGGTCGAAGCAGTACGAGCGACATCTCATGCGACCTGCTGAACCCGGAAGCCGTCACAGCGGCGCTTGAAGACGCTCGTGCCAGCCATCTGGTTCATCTGGCCTGGCATGATGGCGCGCGCGACCGATGGACTTCTGCGGCCAATCTGGACTGGATGGCAGCCACGCTGCATCTGGTGCGCGCATTCGCCCGCACCGGTGGGAAACGAGTGATCTGCGCTGGCAGCTGCGCCGAATATGACTGGGCATTGCCAGAGCTGGCCGAGACCAGTCCCTTGCGCCCCCGTACTTTGTATGGATCCGCTAAGGCTGGAACTGGAATGGCCCTGTGCGCAGGACAGGAAGCGCTTGACCTGTCGCTGGTCTGGGCGCGTATTTTCTTTGTTTACGGGCCGGGCGAGCCGCCAGGACGGTTGTTCGGTGACCTGATTTCCAACCTGAAGGCGGGTCAGCCTGTGGATTGCACTGATGGCCTGCAGGAGCGCGATTTCCTGCATGTGCAAGATCTGGCGTGCGCGTTGGCGCACTTGCTGGAAACCGATGTCACCGGCGCAGTCAATGTTGCCAGTGGCACGACAATCCAGGTCCGAAACCTTATTGAAGAAGTCGCAGAGCAAATGCACCACCCCGATCTGATCCGGCTGGGGGCCATTGCCCGCGCGGCAAACGATCCTGACCGATTGGCAGCAGATGTGACCCGCTTGCGGAACGAGGCCGGTTTTACCCCGCAACATGACATCGCCTCGGGCGTGGCGGATATTCTGCGCACAGAAGGGGCACAGGTATGAAGAAACATCTTGTTCCCCGCAAAAGATCTTTCATGCGCTTCGCGCTAGTCGGCATGCTGAATACCGCATTCGCATACGCGTTTTTCACCGGTCTCAGCCTATCAGGTCTGCCACCGCAGGCGGCGCTGGCTATCTCGTTTTCCGGCGGGGTCTTGTGGAATTTCATGACCCATGCCCGGCTTGTTTTCGACACCAAAGGCTTTGGGCGTTTACCTTATTACATACTGTCCTATCTGGTCGTCTACGCGTTCAATGCCCTATCGCTCGAGGGTCTTCTGTCCGTTGGCCTGAAACCGATCATGGCACAGGGGCTGCTTGTTTTACCCTCTGCCATTCTGGCTTTCATCATGATCTCCAGGGTGTTGACGGACCGCTTTCCCTGGCAGCAGGATGTTTGAAAATGCTTGAAAATAATACCTTGGCACATCTGCCATCGACGACCAAACCGACCGTGGAGTCAGAAGTTTGACATAGACACTGTACCGCAAGGATAATTCACAGATGCGTCTTTATCTTGCCGATCTCGGCCACAATCTTGTTACTGCAACATCGGACACCTATCCGCTAGGTGTCGGAAATCTTGCAACGTTTGCCAAAGCCTATGCCAAAAGCCGGACACCACTGGAGGTCGCCATTTTCCGCGACCCTCAGGAGCTGAAGGCAACCATTGATGCAGCGGTTCCGGATATCATCGGGTTCTCAAGTTATTCCTGGAACCACAATCTGGCCCTGTCATTCGCCAATTACGTCAAGGCGATCAATCCGAACGTGCTGACCCTGATGGGCGGCCCCAACTTCCCGCTGACCGAAGAAGAGCAGGACAGCTGGATTCGCACCATGCCGCAGATTGACATGCATGTGCGCGGTCCCACCTATGAGGGCGAACGCGCCTTTCTGAGCACGCTGCAACGGTTCATCGACCTAGGCGCTCGCCGTGAAGGCATGTGGGAAGAGGCCGTTGACGGCGCGCTGTTCGTTCACCCCCAAACCGGAGAAATCCTGCGCGGCGGCGAACCGCCCCGCATCCGCGATCTGGACGAAATTCCCTCGCCCTATCTGGCCGGGCTGATGGACAAGTTCTTTGACACCGGCCTGTTTGCATTGATGCAACTGGCCCGCGGCTGCCCGTTCACCTGCGCATTCTGCAACTCCGCGGTCAAATCGAACTCGAAAGTATTCCGCCATTCGTTCGAGCGCACCAAGGCCGATCTGGATTACATCGTGGCCCGCATCAACCATGCCAGCCCGCTCTGCTTTGCCGACGACAATTTCGGCATGTATGTGCAGGACGAAGAGGTGGCCGACTACCTGGGCCACCTGATGGAGCGGTATGACTGGCCGAAATACATCCGCACCACGACCGGCAAAAACCGAGGCGACCGGATCATCAAGGTGATGCGCAAGGCCAGGGGCCGGTTGCCGATGACCTCATCAGTGCAATCGCTGAACCCGGTTGTTCTGAAAAACATCAAGCGCGACAATATCAGTCTGGATACCTATGCCGAGGTGCAGCAGGAGCTGCATTCCAAAGGCATGCAATCCTATGGGGAGCTGATCCTGTGCATGCCGGGCGAGACTAAGGAATCCTTCATGGATGCGGTCGACAAGCTGATCGAAACCGGTGTCAGCCGGGTTGCCGCGCACCAGTTGATGCTGCTGCATGGCGCGCCGCTGGCCAATCCCGAAAGCCGCAAGGAATTCGGCTTCAAAACCCGCCATCGCGTGGTGGCGCGCTGCTTGGGTAAATACACCGGTGACACGGTGATCGAGACCGAAGAGATGGTTGTGGAATCTGAAAATTTCTCATTCCAGGACTATCTGGATACGCGGGTTTTCCATCTGCTGCTGACGATCTTTTACTACGAGAACAACTTTGAAGAGGCCTTCCGTCTGGCCCGTTCTCTGGGCATCCGACCATTTCAGATCGTCATTCATATGCAGGATATTCTGGATCAGGCCCCGCAGCCGCTCCGTGATGCAGTGTCCGGCTATCTTGAGGAAAACCAGCAGGAACTGTTCCCGACCCGCGCCGAATGCGTCGCCTGGGCCCACGAAAACTATGATGATCTAATCGGTGGAGAGCTGGGGGGCAATCTGCTCAGCAAGTATTCGATGATTGGCCGGTTCATTGTATTGGACGAGGCCTTGGAATTCCTGAAGCGGGCGATCTCGGACCTGCTGGACGAGGGTGACCACAAAGCGCATGCCATGCTTGATACGATCATCAACTATTACAGCGCCGTAATGCTGCATGTGCCCTTTTCACAGAGCTTGGAACACGAACCGGTCTGGAATTCCTCCTTCGATGTCGAGGCCTGGAGAAGCTCAGGCTATGAGGGTGCTCTGAGCGATCATCAATTCGACGACCCGCGCGAATTCAAAACACGGGTCGACCCACGTGTAAAAACGACCTTGTTATCCCGAATCGACACCTTTGGTGAACACGCCTCGGGTTTGGGCCGGTTCACGCGGACGATGTTTGCCAATGACTTCCGGCGCAGTTTCGTGGCCGCCGAAAACCAGCACGCGGCTGAGTAGTCTTCTTACCCAATAAGAGTGAAACTAATAATCGACGGACCCCCACCGACCCCTCAAACCATCATCCCGATAGAACCCAGACCAATCACGCACCAACAATCAAACCGGACCAGTCAAATGGGGCCAACCAAGAGGAGCATCAAGTTATGCGCGTAATTATATTTCTTGTTCTTAGTGTGTTTTTACCCACAGCTGCATTTGCGTATGTCGGGCCTGGGGCCGGGTTGGGGGCCATTGGAATACTCATCGCATTAATCGGTGCGATCCTACTCGCCGTCATCGGGTTTATCTGGTACCCATTGAAGCGCCTGCTAAAAAAACGCCAGACGCCGGAAGAAAACACTGACGGAAACAACGCCTCTTTGAAAGACTGACTGTTTCTCACTGAAGCCTTCTCCAATGACCGTAAGTTTTAACAGCATAGTCCAATGGAAACATTCTATGCACCCATCTATCAGATGCGGGTTCAGGTAATGTAAAGGGTATACATGTTTTCTAAATTAATTTTTTCTTTCAGTGCATTGGTGCTATCATTTTTTTACGGTTTGGCTACCGTGGAATTCCAGATTTTTCCATATGGCATACTCAAAAAAGCTAAAGCGGCATATGAAGCTCTACAGTCAATCGACAATAAGGAAGAGCCTCCGCATTTCATTCGTTACGAGCCCGACGCGGAAATGCCAGGACCGGTAAAGAGAGGAATTGCAATAGAAGCAAACGATCTTATCGTCATGACAGGAGGATTTTTTTATCGGCAGGACATATGCCCAGATTTTGGATGCATGGCTTGGATCATGTCTCGTGACGGAAACATCCTTCAGACTTGGGAATACGATCCAGAAGCTCTTTTTTCAGAAACTGACTTTGAAGCGTTTTTTGGGTATTCTGATGAACGATCAATTTACATTCAAGGCAGCGAAGTAGACAGCGAAGGCAACCTGATTGTTACTTTTCAAGGAGCTAACACATTTCCATATCATGTTGGCGTCGCCAAATTCGATAAAGAAAGCAATCTGCTGTGGAAGCATATCGACAATAGCCACCATTGGCCTACAGTTGATTCAGATGGACGAGTGTATTTACCTTCGGCGAAACTCGATCCCATAAGTGAAACCATCCTCGACCTAAATGAACCAATGAAATGCACCTATGGAGCGGTGTATCAGGAAGGCGTGCGGATTCGAGATGCAGACGGTACAAATATATTGGTCCACAGCTTAAACGCATTGGTTCGTACTTCAGACGTACGGGGACTGGCTTTTGCTGTTAGAGACGACTGTGATCCCTACCATGTCAACGGTATCGATCTTCTGAACGAGGCGGCTGCAGCCGGAATTGAAGGAGCTAACCCTGGTGATCTCGTAGTTTCGCTACGGTCAAGTAGCGCATTGATTATAATGAACTCTCAGACCGGTGAGATAATCAAAGTCTTCTTTGGACCAATGGTTGCACAGCACTCGCCTGCTGTGTTGCCAAATGGTGAGATTTTGATTTTCGACAATTTAGGTGCAGGGAGCAGCGATGGCGGTGTTGGAACACGGATTCTTGCGCTTGATCCACTGACCGAAAGCTATCGAACTATTTTCCCACTTGAAGATAAGGATGCGGTGCCGCCATTCAACAGTATTGCAGAGGGAGCGGTTAATGCGAGTGCGGATGGCTCAAGAGCTCTAGTCGCTGAGACATTGGGAGGTCGAGTATTCGAGGTAAGCATCGAAACCGGTGATATCCTGTGGCAGTATGATGAGATTAGCGACATCGCACCCTTCTTAGGTGAAAACACTCCAAAACTAGGCCGTCTCCAGACACAAGGAGCAGATTTCATAACACTTGAAGCCTTTAGACGGAGTTTCGGAAAGTAGCCACTAATCAGGCGGGAACATATTTCAGTCTGTGTCGCTTAGGTAAACTACCTCGCGTCCCGGGAATGCGGCGATGATCGCCGCGTTCTGCTCTGGCCCCAGATCGTTCAGGAATATCGGCTTGTCTAGCGGCAGGAATGGATCATTCAGGTAAAGCGCAGCCCCGACATCTCCTTTTGTCGAGACAAAGACCAACGCGTTCCCTAGATCAGCGGCTTCAACCTGCCGCCGGATGTCGCCGTTATATCCGCCATATCCGTCATATTTGGAAATGCCGCGCCAGGATGTGAAGGTGACCACCGAAATCGCGCATAGCAGCACGACAATGCAATGCAGGCGCCCGCGATATTGCTCGGCTAGCCGGTCATTGATCGCCTCGATCCCGGCAGCGGACAAAATCAGAATAGGCAGCAATGCCGTATGCCAGTAGCGCGGACCAAGATAGAAAGTACCGGTGAACCAGTAGAAGAACAAAACCCCCGCAAGAGCCGCAAAGATCACCAACATCGCCCGGTCGAAACCGGTCAGCTTTTTACGCCAGATAAAGACGATCCAGATCGGAACCAGCGATCCGAATGTCCAGCCCAGCAGCTCAAGGTTAAGCGATGCAATCGCGTTGATCAGGTTCAGTACGGCCTCGGCTGGGCTATGACCCACCCAGATATCCAACGCCCCCCAGCTTTGGGCGGGCGGGCCCACATTCTCGCCAAATCCGAACGCATTTTGCGTGTCTGGCCACAAGCGACTGAGATAGTCGGCCTGTGCAGTCAAAAGCGGATCACCCGTGATTGCGTAGTTGAAGAGAAAAACGGCAGACCCGGACAGGATGCCTCCGACACCACAGGCAAGCACCTGCCCAATCCCGCCGGGCAACCGACGCAGCAGCCACAGACCTGTCAGACCTCCGACGATCAGCCCATCCAGTGGCCGAGTGACAAACCCCCACCCCAAAGCCAGGCCAGCGACAAAAGCCAGCAGCACGGCCCTGCGGGTTGATCCCTCTCCAGCCCGCAGCAGACACCACCAGGCCAATAGAATTGTCACCAGCATAAGCGAGTGGTTCATCAGCGTGGCCCCAACCGCCAGCACCCAGGGTGAAGTTGCCATAAGAAGCGCGACCATATCCGCTCGTTCACGGCTAACCGCGCGACGAACAATGTCATGTGCCAGCCAGACCACAATCCCGGTCAGGATCGGATTGATGATCCAGGGTGCCCCGATCAACACTCCAAAGCTCAGAACAACAGCCCAGCCTTGTGCGGGAACGCCAAGCCATTTCCCCTCCGTAACATCGAACAGGTAATATTCCAATGCCGGTTGCGCTACCTCGGGTGGAGCCGGACTCCAGAGTGCACCCGCGGCAAAGGTCCGTGCCTGAAACAGGTAGGCAAGTTCATCTTCGACATGGGGCACCCGATCGAATGCAGTCCAGGTGAGAAAAGTACTGGCCAATGCCGCAAAGATCGCAAGACCGCCCACCGGGATACGCGGCCTGTGGTCAGGCCCTTCTATGGTGAACATGGCCACAATCGTTGCCATCTGAACCAGCGACAGAGCGCCACCAACCCCGATCTGCAAGCCATAGGCCACATGGTAGCCATAGGCCACATAAGGCGTTGCCGACAGGCAGAATACCGCGACCAGGACCAGCAGAAGAAACAGGCGAAACACTCCCGCCCCAGCAACAAGATTACCGATGGCAACCCGGCTTGTCGGACGCATAAGAATAAGGCCCGTTATCCCCGCCTGCGCCGCCAGTACCGCAAGCATGATCAAGTTTTCAGGCGGATCCGCAGAAATCTCGAGCCTTGGAAACCATAGCGGTTGCGTCAACCACAGTCGGGCGGTGCTGCCCAACAGAACCGTTGCGCTCAGAATACCGAACAAAATCTGCCCGCGCGTCCAGAAGACGGCCAGAAAACCCGCAGCAGCCACAACCATAACCCCGAACCATATACGCAGTTGGGACAGAGTTGCATTGGTGACCGGTGTATCATCAGCCCAGACTGCGCTGGCGCAGAAAACCAACGCCAGGACAAGACAGCACTGCCGCACCTGGCTGCATCGGAAGATCATGCCAGATGCTCTTCTCTGGTCAGGGCCAGGTCCTGCGCGGGGCCTTCAATATTAATACGCTCTTGTTCGGTGACTATGGGGCCACCACGCACCTGATTGTGGATCGAGGTAATATATTCCCCCAGCATCCCGATAAACAACATCTGGATACCAGAAAGGAAGAATAGAGAGACGATGATTGTCGTCGTCCCGCGCGGAGCCTGATCGGGGTTAAAGAAAAACAACACCGCGGAAATCAATGAAAACAGAATGCATCCAATCGCGATTACCAGTCCGCTGATCGTGCAGAACCGCATCGGAGCGCGTGTAAAGGAAAAGATTGCATTCAGCGCCTGATCGGTCAGAGCCATCAGACTATGCTTGGTCAAACCACTTTTGCGGGCCTGCCAGACATAAGGCTTGATGATCCGACGAAAGCCGCAACTGGCGATTATGCCGCGGATATAGGGATAGTGATCATTATGGGCTAACACCGCCTCAAGCACCTTGCGGTCAATCAACTGAAACTCTCCGACGGATGGCTCCAGCCATACATCTGACAGACCGTTTATAATTTTATAGAAAATCCCGCGCGCATTACGCATCACGAACCCTTCTTCGCGGGTACTGCGAGCCCCGGCAACCACGTCATAACCGCTTTCCCATAACTCGACGAATTCCGGGATCAGTTCCGGCGGGTCCTGCAAATCGACAGGCAACATGACAACAACCCCATCACCGGTTGCATAACGCAGCCCATTGAAGGTTGACCGGAACACCCCGAAATTGCGAGCATTGACCACCACTTTCACATCTGGGTCCTTGGCTGCAATCCCTCGCAGTATCTCCACCGTCTGGTCCGAAGAAGCATTGTCGATGAAAATATGCTCGCGCCTGTAGTCCGGCAATTCTTTGTCAAAAATCGCCTTAACGGTTTCATAACAATTCGCCACATTGTCTTCTTCGTTGAAGCATGGCGAAACAATAGAAATTTTTTTCATATCTTTATTTAACATTAAACAGCACCGTTTACCCCACCAATACCCGGGTACGAGCATACCATCCCGCGAAATTTGGGATTCGCACAACAGCTAACCTAAAGGAATATTTTGCAATACCGTGCGCCCTCCGCCACATAGGGGGAAATCGCCCCCATCTCGGTCACAATCCCGTCGGGCTATTGTTTCCTTTGCACTTACCGGGTTTAGTGTGCGCGAGAACTGTAAACTGGCCCCTATTCATGTAAACTGGCCCCTATTCATATGAACCGTAAAATCCGCTATTTGCTTTTTAAGCTGCACACTTGGCTAGGCCTGCATCTGTCGCTTTTTTTTGCCTTCATGTTTCTGACTGGAACATTACTGGTCGCCGCGATCGAACTTGAATCAATAGGCCGCACCGCGATCTGGACCATCGCCCCCAAAGAAGAGCGCACCGCCAGCTTCGGCACGATCTATGACGGTATCAAAAAGGCTCACCCCGAAAGCCGCATCTTTATGATACATAGGCAGCCGACCCCGTGGTTTGTAGACCGCACAGCAGCCCACACGGGCTGGGGGGAAAAAATCAGCTTCTGGACCGACCCCGCCACTGGCGCGGTTGTCGCGGTAACTCGGCCCCTTGGATTCCGTAGCATTCTGCGTGATCTGCATGACACGTTCCTGACCGGACAGCGGGTCGTATTCATGCTGATCTGTGCCACCTCAATAATATTGCTGTTCCAGATCATCAGCGGCCTCATCACCTACCGGCGCTTCTGGAAAGGTTTTTTTCGCTGGCCCAGCCGTGAAGGCGGGTTGAGGTCCTGGGCTGGCAGCACCCATCGGCTGACAGCTGTCTGGACGGTACCGCTGCTGATCGTGACTACCGTAACCAGCTTCTATTTTCTGCTGGGAAGTCTGGGGCTGGAAGGTACTCGACCTCACCCTACCCCCCCTGTTCCCCGCGATACAGCCTTGCCTGCCAATTTTGGCGCAGCCCTTATCGACCAAGCTGAAGCCCGTGCTCGTGAGGCACTGCCGGGGTTTGAGCCTTTCCTTGTTTTCCTGCCGGACAAGAAAACCGACAGCATCAACTTTTTTGGGAACACGGACGGTCATTCCGGTTTTTTCGGGCCAGGTAGCGTATTCATCGATCCCGTAACACTAGAGGTTCTGGGTGCGTTTACGCCGGACGACACAGGTGGGCTGACCTATTGGAAACCTTTGATGGACATGCTGCATTTCGGCACCTGGGGCGGTGGATTTTCGATGGCGTTGTGGATCGTCCTTGGTCTCATTGCCACCGGCCTGGCCTTTACAGGGGTTTTGATTTTCGCGGCTAGGATTGCCCCTGATGCGGCGCAATATGGACCGTTCAGACGTATCTGGCGCGGCATGGGGTGGACCCGGTGGGGCTATCTTCTGGTACTGACAGGTGTTCTGTTCACGGCGTTTTACCGTTTTGGCCCCAATTCCCATGAAAGAACCAGAGCTTTCGCGATTGACTCCCCGCCGTCGGTTGCCCGACTGATTATGGATGCTCCTTTCCGCAACGGCACACCTCTTGAAGTCCAGCTGCGGATTGGTGAACCGGATGTCCAAGCCGCAACGATCGAGGTCAACGGGGACAATGCGGCAGAGGTCAATTTCACACAGAACGGTGACAGAGCCACAGCTTATTTTCAGCTGATGCCTGTAGAGTCGGAAAACACTATCATTGCCCGTCTGCAAAAATCTGATGGCGAGGAAAAAACCGTCACTTTCCGCCTCGGCGCGCCGATTTGGTAACAACCTGCGCGACCCAGCTCTGTTCTAGGTCGCGCATCAGAACCTTTATCCTCTGGCCTCTTGCGGACCAAATTCCTCATGCGAGCGCACCATTGCGATCAGCAGGCGCAACCGGCTACGCTGAAACAGGGCGGTGAGCAGGCAATAGACCACAATCCCGGTCACGGTTCCGGTCAAGAGAACCAGAATTTGGGACGCCGCTTCCATTTTCCACACGACCCCAAGTACGACTACCGCCATTCCCGTCGATAGCAGAAGCGGTGCGAGGTGCTGCCGCATCAAAACCATACCGGACAGCCCCGCTATATGCCCCAGATTGGCAAATTTAAGCGGCCAGACCAGAAGGAAAACAACTGCAAATCCCGCTGTTACCACCGACAGGTCATAGGGTGCGGCCAGAACGATCACCACTGCAGCCAGTGCGACCTCGATCCACGAAAGCATCGCCAGACGACCGGGTTGACCCGCCGCCAAACAGAAGGTCTGCTGCACTTTTTCCGCGCACAGATACATGCCGAACACGGACATCAGGCTGAGAACCGGGGCCGCCGGAGCCCATTTCTGCCCAAAAAGTAGCACCAGCGCAGGTTCCGCTAAAACCGCCAGACCGGCAAAGGCCGGGAAGGCCAGAAACCCGGTCAGGCGCATAACATCCAAAAGCAAACCCGCCGCCTGCCCCCCATCCCGCGCCACTGCGCCAAAGGCGGGTTGTGCGACAGTACGCAGGGGTGTGATCACCAAGAACGAAGCCGTTTCGATCACCCGCCACGCAATTGCAAAGTATCCCGCCTGCACCGGCCCCAGCATAGCGCCGATGATCACTGCAGGTGATTGAACTGCGGCCAGTTCGGCCGCGCGCAGCCCCAGAATTCGATGGCTGAAATGCAAGATCGTGCGCATATGTTCGCGTGACACATTCAGCGCCGGGCGCCAGGACACCGCCCCCCAGGCCATCATGATATTGGTGGCCGTCATCGCCAACCGCTGCCCCACCAGGCTCCAGACACCATATCCCGCCAGCGCCATGCCAATGCCGACGACACCTCCGACCGCCGCGCCAAGAGCCGCGCGGATTGCCAAAACACGAAACCGCATCTCGCGCCGCAAGATCGCCACGGGCACAGCCGTCAGTGAAATCATCAGCACTGTTGGAGACAATCCGATCAACAATCCGGAGGCAGCGGGCTCATTGTAGAAATGTGCAATAGGCCCCGAGCCCAGAAAAAGCAAAACCGTCAGGAGCGCTCCTAACAGCGCCAACAGCCAAAAAACCGAGTTCAGCCGCTCGGGTGACAACGCGTCATGGGTCAGCAAGATGTCCGAAACTGTCTCGCGCACCAGGAATTCGGAAAACAGCACAAAGGCTGCAACCATCGCCAGTAGCCCAAAGGCATCCACCCCTAATATACGGGCCAGAATAGCAAAAATGATAAAATTGAATGCCTGTTCGACCCAGATCCCGGCTGACATCCAGGCCACTCCTCTGGTGAAACTCTGCCGCCCTGACATCGGTCTCCTTCCTATCATACGATCCGGCCATTTGCCGGGGCGATCATTGCCTTTAGTTGCCGCATCTACCCTATGCGGAATCAACAAATACAAAACTTGACGCTGAAACGGTCGAATTTAGTCAAATTTATTGCCTATGTTCAGCCCGAACGTATTCGAATACTATGCACAATGCAGGGAATTAACCCTGTCACGATCCATGTGTCACGCATATCATGCAGGTGCATACAGGGCAGGGATTATTGAGTGAATAAAAGGTTTTCATTTTCATGAACAAAATTGCTGAGCGGAATGACGCGGAAAGTGCCGCGACCGATGCACCAGACACGTCAGGCATGAGCCTTAGCGTTGTCATCCCCGCCTATAATGAGGAAAACGCCGTCCGCCACACGGTCGAGGATGTGCGCACTCATCTGGAACCGCTGGGCATTCCCTATGAGATCATCGTGGTGGACGATGCTAGCCAGGACAACACCCGCGCCGAGGCCGAAGCCAGCGGAGCCACCGTGACCTTCAACGATGTCAATTCCGGCTATGGTGCCAGCCTCAAACGGGGGGTGCGGATGGCGCAGCATGAATATGTTGCCATTCTGGATGCCGACAGCACTTATCCCGCGCGCTATCTGCCCGACATGCTGGCCATGTGCCGCGATCAGGACATGGTCGTGGGCGACCGGGGCGCGGCGATGAAGAACGTGCCGCTGTTGCGTCGGCCAGCCAAAAAATTCCTGTTTGCCTTTGCCTCATTCCTGGCCGAGCGCAAGATCAACGATCTGAATTCCGGTCTGCGCGTGTTCCGCAAATCCGAGCTGACCCCGTTCCTGCCGCTGCTGCCACAGAATTTCTCGTTCACTACAACGATCACGCTGTGCATGACTTCGAATGGCAAGCGGATGATCTATACGCCGATCGAATATGGTAAGCGGGTGGGCAAATCGAAAATCCGGCCGATCGATTTCCTGAACTTCATCATCCTGATCCTGCGCATCAGCACGTTGTTCAATCCGCTGCGAGTGTTCATTCCACTGGGTCTGGCGTTTTTCACGCTGGGAACGGTGAAATTCATTGTCGACATGTTCTACTGGAACCTCAGCGAAACAGCAGTGTTCTCGTTCCTGGCGGCGATCATGATCTGGTCGCTGGGGCTGATCGCCGACATGATCTCGCGGCTGCACCTGAGACCCTGACAGGAGCGGCGGCATGCTTTCCGATCCAAGTCAACGGCGCTGGCTGATCCGGGTTGCCGGATCGGTCGTGGTGCTAGCGATCCTGTTCTGGATTCTGCCTGCCGAGGCGATTTTGGCAGCCCTGAAAGCCATCCCGGTCTGGGTTTTTGCCTGCGTGCTGGTCCTGTTCCTGCTGGCCCATGTCGCGGCGGCGCTGAAATGGTGGCTGCTTCTGGGGCGCGGATTTGCGGCTCCGCTGGCCATCCGGGCGCATTTTGCCGGGTTGGCGGCCAATCTGTGCCTGCCCGGAGCAATCGGAGGTGACACGGTACGCGCCGGCCTGGCGCAAGCGGCAATGAAAGACGGTGCGCGGGTTGTTGCGGGCGCAACCGTGGATCGGCTGATCGATATGGTGGCCCTGCTGACACTCTCTTGTCTGGGGCTGGTCCTGACATGGGAAAGCGCTGCGGGCGGGCATATGATCTGGCCGGTGGCTCTGGTCTTGCTGGCGGCGCTGGTGGGCATGGTCGCTTTGCCGCGCCTGCTGCCCCTGCCCTGGCGCTATGTCCCGTCCCTGCCCGGCAAAGGCTTTGCCCATCGTCTGTCCGATGCGCTGGCTGGAATGGGCCGCAAGCCCGGCACGCTGGCCGTGGCCTTTATCGCATCTGTACTGATTCAGCTGTTGCTGGTCCTGCTGGCCTGGTGGCTGGCCATTGCGGCGGGGGTCGATGTGGCGGCGGGCCCATGGATATTCGCCTGGCCACTGGCCAAGATCATTGCCGTGCTGCCGGTATCCCTGAACGGGCTGGGCCTGCGCGAGGCGACGCTGGCCGGTTTTCTGGCCCCCTTTGGTGCCAGCGCCGCCGCAGTCGTGGCCGCCGGGCTGGTCTGGCAGGTTGTTTTGTTCGCGGCGGGCGGGTTAGGTGCGCTGGTTCTGACCATGTCCGGGATGCAGTTCAGCACCCCGGCAAGTTCCCAGAAGGAAGAGTGCAAGTGACGGATGTTTCCCGACCCAATGGCGACAAGCCTGAAATCATCATCCTCGGCGCCGGACCGGCTGGTCTGGCCGCTGCCCATGCCCTGACCGCGCAGGCCAAGGTCACCGTGATCGAACGCGCGCCTGTTGCGGGTGGTAATTCGGCCTCGTTCCCGGTCGAAGGTGTGATCTGCGACTATGGCTCGCACCGGTTTCATCCGGCGGCCGAGCCCGAGGTTCTGGCCGATGTAAAAGCCCTGCTGGGAGACGACTTGCTGCTGCGCCCGCGCCATGGGCGCATCCGGCTGGGCGGCAAATGGATTCACTTTCCGCTGAAACTGACCGATGCGCTGTTACGCCTGCCCAAACCCTTTGCCGCGTCACTGATCGGGGACATGGCGCTGAAGCCCTTCCGCAAAAAAAGCGAAGGCCCCGAAACGTTCTCGACCGTGCTCTATGACGGGCTGGGACCGACGATTTCGGACAATTTCTATTTCCCTTACGTACGCAAGCTTTGGGGTCTGGATCCGGACAAGCTGGCGGTGAAACTGGCGGAACGGCGGGTGGGCAGCGGCTCGGTCGGCAAGATCCTGATGAAGATGCTGCGCCTGCTGCCGGGGCTGCGCAGCGAAACGGCGGGTCGGTTCTTTTATCCGCGCAAAGGGTTTGGGCAGATCTCGGACGCGATGCGGAACAGTGCGGAAAGCAACGGTGCCAGCTTCCTGTTCAATACCGAGATCACCGCCATCGAACGGGACGGCAATCGTATCACCGGGTTGACGATCCGCAACGAAGATGGCGAGCGGCGCATGACCGGCGATCTAATCCTGTCGACCATCCCGCTGACCGGACTGACGCGCCTGATTGGCGATGCTCCGGCCGAGGTGGTCGAAGCCGCCCGCGCGATCCGGTTCCGGGGCATGATCCTGCTGTACCTAGTGCTTGAGACCGACCAGTTCACCGAGTTCGATGCGCATTACTTCCCCGAACTGTCGATCCCGATCAGCCGCATGTCAGAGCCCAAGAACTATAACGCCAGTGACGAGCCGAAGGGCGTCACCGTTCTGTGTGCCGAGCTGCCCTGCGACCCGGATGAAAAATGGTGGTCCATGTCCGGCGAGGAACTGGGGCAGGAATTCACCAAATGGCTGGGCCAGCTAGGCTTGCCGGTCACGGTACCGGTGCGCCGCTGCGAAACCCGACGGCTGAGCCATGCCTATCCGGTTTACGATGTGGGCTATGAAGAGCGGTTTGATACGGTGGATCAGTGGCTCTCAGATATGGACGGATTGCTCGTATTTGGACGGCAGGGCCTTTTTGCGCACGATAATACGCACCACGCTTTTGCCATGGCCTATGGCGCGGCGGATTGCATTGACGGCAAGGGCCATGTCGACCGCGCGAAATGGAACAAATACCGCGAGGTCTTTGCCACCCATGTGGTGGAAGACTGATCCATGTCCGCCTGGCAGGCCGATATCCTGATGTATCATTCGATCTCGGATGCGCCGGGACCGACCTCGATTGCGCCCGAGGTGTTCAAGGCCCAGATGCAGGCGCTTGCGGACTCGGGCCTGCCGGTGGTCACACCTGATGCGCTGGCCAGCCCGCCTGCCCCCCGCGTGGTCATCATTAGCTTCGATGACGGGTTCGAAGATTTCGCCGACACCGCCTGGCCGATCCTGCGCGATCATAATTTTACCCCGATCGTCTATCTGCCCTCGGGCCGGATGGGCGGCAGCGACAGCTGGGCCGGGGGCAACATCCCCACCCGCCCCCTGATGGATTGGGACAGGATCGAAACCCTGGCAGGGGAAGGTGTTTGTTTTGGGGCGCATAGTGTCAGCCACCCAGATCTGTCGACGCTGGATGCAGAGGCGTTGGAAGAAGAAGTCACCGGATCCGGGCAGGATATAGCTGCCCGGCTTGGCCAGCCTGTCCGGCATTTCGCACCGCCCTATGGCGCGTCGAACAACAGCGTGCTCAGGCAGATCGCGTTGCATTACGACACCTCGGTCGGCACAAGGCTGGGTGTCGCCGGACCAAAAGATGACATCCACGACCTGCCCCGGCTCGAGATGTTCTATTTCACCGACATCGCCCGCTGGCAGGCGCATCTTGCCGGGCGCGGCGGGCCCTATCTTGCGGTGCGCAAAATGATGCGTGGTTTACGGGCGGCCATTCGGGGGAAGCCTTGGTGAGCAAACCTTTTTTATCCGCGACTATAGCCGGAGGCGCGGGACAGATTGTACACTCCGGCACAGTGGTTCAGAACAAGTGATAGGTATATAGATATGCATATTCTGGTGACCGGCGGGGCCGGATTTATCGGCTCTCATCTGGCGGAAAGATTGATTGGGGACGGCCATACCGTCACGGTTCTTGATGACCTGTCGACCGGGCTCATGTCAAATCTGGCCAGCGTTGCTGATCACCCGGGGTTCACCTTCGTCAAAGGCAGTATCCTGGATCGCCAGCAGGTCGCCGATCTGGTCGGACCAGCAGATGTGGTGTTCCATCTGGCAGCGGCCGTTGGGGTCAAGCTGATCATGGATGAACCCAGCCGGTCGATCCTGACCAATGTTGCGGGCACGGAAAACGTGCTGGATGCCGCGCTGGTGGACAAGACACACACATTCATCGCTTCCAGTTCCGAGGTTTATGGCAAAAGCACCAATTTCCCCTTTCAGGAAGAAGGCGACCTGACCATCGGCGCCACGCGCAACCTGCGCTGGTCTTATGCCTGCGCCAAGACGCTGGACGAATTTCTGGCGCTGGCCCATGCGCGGGAATCCGACCTGCCTGTCACGGTGCTGCGATTCTTCAACACCACCGGCCCGCGTCAGACCGGGCGCTACGGGATGGTGCTGCCGAATTTCGTGAAATCCGCGTTGGAAGGCGCGCCGCTGATGGTGCACGGCACTGGCGAGCAATCGCGCTGCTTCGGCCATGTGGCGGATGTGGTCGAGGCCATGTGCTGTCTGATGACCCTGCCCGAGGCACGCGGTGACGTGTTCAATGTCGGCACCGATCAGGAGGTCACGATCCGTGAACTGGCCGAACAGGTCATTCGAACAACCAGCTCGACCTCGGAAATCCAATTCGTCCCCTATGACACCGTCTATCCCGAAGGGTTCGAGGACATGCAGCGCCGCCTGCCCGATGTCTCGAAACTGCAACGGGTCACCGGGTTCCGTCCGATGCGGACGCTGCAACAGATCATCGATGATATCGTTGCCGAGATGACCCGCCCGGTTCCCGCATGAGGGCGCATCTGTCGGTACAAACGGGCCGCACCCCGTGACCGATCTTGTTATCGGGTCGGGGCCAGCAGGCGTATCGGTGGCCATTGCCCTTTTGAACCGTGGCCGTCAGGTTTTGATGATTGACGGAGGGGAAGAACTTGAAGCCTCTGCACGGGAGCGTCGCGACCAGATGGCGGCCTCAGATCCTGAGGACTGGTCTGCGAGTGATATTCGGGCCTGGCAGGCCCCTCAGTTAGACACGCCGCCCGGACAGGTGCGCCGGTTCGGATCCGATTTTGCCATGGTGCCAGGTGCAGAAACACTGGTTGCGCCGGATCAGATCGGACTACGCGCCTCACATGCGGCGGGGGGGTTATCCAACCTTTGGGGATCGGCAATCCTGCCCAACCGGGATGCAGATATCACCGACTGGCCGCTGAGCGCGCAGGATCTGGCACCGCATTACCGGGCGGTTGCCAAATTTCTGCCGGTCAGCGGGCGAGAAGATGCCTTGCAGGCCCTGTTCCCCGCCTTTCCGATGCAGCACCGGGTTCCACTGACCCCATCACCACAGGCCGGGCACATTCTGCATCGTCTGGAGCACCACCAAAGCAATCTTGCCCGCTTGGGGGCCTCTGCCGGGATGGCGCGCCTGGCTGTGGATCCGGGTTGCCGCTACTGCGGCCAGTGTCTGCATGGGTGCCCTTGGGGGCATATTTATTCGGCCAGACAAACACTTGAGGATCTGCGCCACCACACGGCGTTCCGCTACCGCAGCGGCCTTGCCCATGCTTTCGAGGAGCAGGCCGATCATGTCACTGTCCGGCTGGATGGCGGCGAGAGCCTGAAGGCCGAGCGTGTTTTTGTCGCCGCAGGCGTTCTGGAAACGGCGCGTTTGCTGCTGTTGTCTTCGGCGGATCCGGCAGCACGCCTGCAATTACAGGACAGCCAGCATTTCTTTCTGCCCAGCCTGCACCGCTGGCGTGCCCCACGCCGCCCCAATCAAGCCCCCTATCACACCCTGCCGCAAATTTTCATCGAGCTGGATGACCCCGATCTCTCTCCCCGTCTGGTGCACAGCCAGATCTATACCTGGAATGAGTTCTATGCCCAGGATCTGATCCGTAGCTATGGTGCGAAACTGCTCGGTTCGGCCCCTATATGGCATATGCTGGCACGTCGGTTGATCGTGGCGCAGGCATTTCTGCATTCCGACCATTCCGCACGCGTAGATCTGACCCTGGCCCCTGACGGGCGGCTTGTGTCCACGATCCAGACCAATGAGGCCACCGAACAGATCATGGCGCGGGCCACATCCCGTCTGGCGCAGGTACTGAAGCTGGCCGGGTTGGTACCGCTCAAATTTGCCCGCCGCCCCGGCGATGTGGGGTCAAGCTTTCATGTCGGCGGCTCGGTGCCCATGGCCAAAACGCCCGGCACAGGGCAGTCGGATATCCTGGGTCGACCTGAAGGGCTGTCGCGGGTGCATCTGGTCGATGCCTCAAGCCTGCCCAGCATTCCGGCCACAACCATCACCTTCTCGGTCATGGCCAACGCGCATCGGATTGGTACGCTGGCTCCCTGATTGGCCTAATTCAACTCTCGAACAAGACGAATGGCATGACCGTGGCCACGATTGTAGTAATGTGGTCCAACCCGAAATCCGGACCGGTTCTGCCAGGCCGGAGAGGACGGACCGCCCCCGCGAATTGTTCGAAACTCGCAAGCCTCCTGCACAAAGGCCGAACCATCGATCATCACCGGGTCAAGATAAGCCTCGTAACAATCCTCGACCCATTCAAAACCGTTGCCGTGCATATCATAAAGGCCGAAATCATTGGGCGGGTGCAGTCCAACGGGACCTGGTTTGCGCTCGGGCCACAAGGATGAACAGTTGATGCAGTTCGCGTTGTTTTTCCCGATATCGTTCCCCCATGAGAACCGCGTTACGGTTCCCGCCCGGGCGGCATATTCCCACTCAGCATCCGTGGGCAGGCGGTAGGTCTGCCCCGTCTTGGAGCTCAGATAGGTCGCGTAAGCGTTTGCATCGCTCCAATCGATCAAGGTCATAGGCTGATCATCGCGATAATCTTCCCCCAAGTCTGGAAGGTATGGTTCTTGTCCGGTGATCACCTGCCAGTCCGGATCTTCCTGTGCCCGCCTCCACTGTTCATACGTGATCTCATAGCGGGAAAAAGCCAGCGCGCGTGGAATGCGTGCCAAACGCCGGGGACCCTCGCGATTGGCCAATTTGAACTGAGCCCGAAGAGGTGTGTGGCTAAACAGATGCGCATACCGCCCCTCTTCAAAGATTGGAGACCCAAGCAGGAAATACCCTTTGGGAACTTCGATCATTTCCGGACAATCGGCACAGTCGCGGAAAACCCGGCCGAGCGTAAACATTTGATATCCAGGCTGATGCAGAGGAAGCACCTGTGCTGTGGCCGACAGTGCGACCAGCTGCAGGCCTGACAAACCGGGCTCGGGCAATTGTTCCTGCTCTACGGTTTTACGCATTGTGATCTCAAGATCGCGCAGTGCGGTGTTGGCAACCACAACCAACAGAAGGAAACCCACAAATAGCGCGAAGACCACCAGCACCCCGGACAATATGACCCAAAGCAGGTGCAGTGCCCATCGAAACACGCCTCCGACAAAGGACCCTTTCTCTGGTCTGGCTGAAGCTCTACTGAACGCCATTTGGAAATCCTTCCTGCTTGTCCACAAGCCCGGCGGGTATTTGGTTGACCGCCCCGGTCTCAAACGCCCCGGCCTCCAGCACTTTGGCCAACGCGCGATCGCCTTTGTCATGCGCCGCACGGGCCAGAGCGACCCCATAAGCCTCAAGCACCGAGGTTTCGTGCCAGATATCCAGAAACGCAGAGCGTGCGGCCGTGCCCTGCCCTTCGCGCCGGTCGGGCTGATGCTGCAGATCACGCATCGCGGCGATCAGGTCGTCTTTGGTCTCGAACAACGATCCACCGCCTGCCCGCTCGACGATCTCGGGGAAGGGTCCCAACCGCCGGGCGATCACCGGCGTACCCAGCCGGAAGCTTTCGATCAGGATGATGCCAAAAGTCTCGTAGCATACGGACGGCACGATCAGACCGATGGCACCGCGGTAATAGGCGTTGAGTTCCTCAAGTGTTTTGCGGCCCAGAAATTTGATCCGGTCATTGCCTGCGGCCTGTGCTTTCAGCTCATCCGCATAGTCCCCGTCCCCAAGGATCAGCAAATCCGCATCCGGATAGCGGTCAAAGGCCGGAAATACATCCTGCAACCCTTTGATCTTTTCCAGCCGCCCGACAAACAGGAAATAGGGGCGGTTGTGTGCCGCCGGTTCCGGCAGAGCGTCTTGATCCAGATCGGGCAAGAAATAGGGCAGCACCTGCATATCCTGACGCAGCCCGAATTCACGATGTTTGGCGCGGCTGAATTCGCTTTTGGCGATGATCAGATCCATCTGATCCAGCGCCCGGTCCAGCGCCCCGGTATAACGCCAGAGCTGCGGTGGGCGTCTGTAGTTCAGCACACAGCGCAGGCATTGGCGGGCATCACAGATCTCACGCCCATGCCGCCATAGCACATGGGTGGGGCAAACCAGCCAGTGCTCATGCGCCTCGTAGGCTTTAAGTCCCTCGCCCATCGGCAAAAGGCCGGGGCCGCCAATCAGAGAGGTATTGTTGTGCCAGATGATATCCGGCTGCCGCTCGGCCATAATCTCGCGGATTCGCCCCGCGTGCACCACCGGACGACCCAACTGCTGGGTCAGCAGGTTCGAAATCATGCCATTGCGGCTGCGCAGCCCGATCCGTCGCACCCCGTCGGGGTCGCCCTCGGGCTGAGGTTTGCCGCCAAGGATCAAATAGCTGTCTTCATCATGCACCACCGTCACGTCATGACCGCGCGCCACCAGCGCCCGCGCCATGCGTTGAATGCCCACGGCATCACCACCGAAGGAATAGGGTGGGTAAAATGTGGTGAACATCAAAATGCGCAATGACTGCATGCGGATCGTACCGGGCTACTAATAACTGTCCAGTATAAGACACAATCAATATGGCAATCTAAAGTCCTAACCTGTGTAACCGGTTGGTTCTTACCTTGTGTTGCGTACATGCTGCAAATACACACGCGCTGGAAGGATTAGCCATCCTGACATGGGCAAATAATGCGCGCATGTTATGATCGCGCGATTGTTGAGAAATTTGGCCAGACCTACATCAGATGCAAACTGCACCTTCTTCAAATCCCCTTCATGTCGTCGAAATGGGTTCCCAGTTTGGCATGGGCGGCATCACCCGGCATATCCTCGGGCTGAGCGACTGGCTGGAAGCCAGAAACCATCGCATCACGCTGGCAGGCACCGCCGATATCTGGGCCGGTCCGGACCGGGGCGACGGATTTCTGGATTTGCCCACCCGCTATGTCGCAGGCGACGGCGGCAGCATCGTCAACCGGCTGCGCTATACGGCCGACGCGGCCTGGCAGTTGCGGCGCTGGCTGGCGGGAAACCCGGTCGATTTGATCCATTGTCATGAATCCGCACCTGCTCTGGTCGCCAATCTGGCCCGCACCGGACGGCGCATTCCGGTTGCTGTCACCTATCATGGGTCCGAACCCGAACGGATTTCCGCCTTTGGCCGGATTGCCGCAAAATGCGATCTGGTGATCACGCCCAGCCATCGCTCGGCCGAAGATCTGGCGACCATCGGCAATGTGCCGAAGGATAAGTTGAAGGTGATCGGCCTAGGCGTGTCTCCTCCGCCCGAAGACAGCGCCGAAGAGATCGCCGAACTACGGTCAAAATTGCTCGGGGATGGCAGGCGGGTGATTCTTACACTGGCGCGTCTGCAAACACAGAAAGGGATCGATATTCTGATCGATTGCGTCACACGGATGAAGCAGACCCATCCCGGGTACCGCTTCGTCGTTGCGGGCGACGGGCCGGATGAGGCGAAGCTGCATGCTCTGGCGCAGGAAAAGGGGGTTGGCAAGCATCTGCAATTCATCGGCCGGACAGATAAACCGATCCGTCACCTGCGCGCGGCTGATCTGTTCCTGCTGACATCACGTTGGGAAGCGCTGCCGTTTACAATCGCCGAGGCTTTTCAGGCCGGAACACCCGCCGTGGCAACCGCCTGTTCCGGCGTGGTCGAACTGATCGACAACAGCGTCGGTGCGGTGGTTCCCATCGGCGATATAGACGCAATCTGCACGGCTGTGGCAGATGTTCTGTCGGACGAAGGGCATCGGAAAACGCTTGCGGACAATGCCCTGAAACGCGGCCGCGAAGATCGCTTTGACCCGGATTGGGTGCATCACCAGTTTGAAAAAACCTACTACGATCTGGTGGCGCGGCACCGCAATTGACGTGTCATATGTCGCGCTCCCGTTCATGGGTGACCTTTTCGGCAATCCGCGCGCCTGCGCGGGCTGACAGGGCCATGATGGTCAGGCCCGGGTTTTGAAACGGATTGGTCGGGAAGGACGCCGAGTCCGTGACGTGGACATTGGGACAGTCATAGACCTCCAGATCCCCATTCAGCACATGCCGGGCTGGATCATCGCCCATACATGCCCCTCCGGTTTCGTGGATCGACGATCCCGGCTGCAAAGCGCCGTCTGGGGTATAGACCAGCGGTCCGGCAATTTTATACGCCAGTTTCGAGATCAGGCTTTCGCGCCCCAGCAGGTCATCGGGCAATCCGAAGGTTTGTGACACATCCTTCAGCGTATCTTTCATGTCCTGCACCATCGCCCGTTCATTGTCGGAATGGCGCAACGTGACCTTGGGCGCGGGGATGCCCCAAACATCGCGTTTATGCGGGTCAAGCTCGATCCGGTTTTCGGCACGCGGCAGGACCTCTCCGATCGCCATGAAAAACCAGCCCGGTTCAATCCGCCCCACAGAGCCCAGCAGAGAATAGCTGCGCAAAAAACCGCAATCGTCAAGCCCGCCACGATTGCGGAAACCGGGGATGTAGACACCGGATTGGGCCCCGAAATCATACGGGTCGTGATCAGGTCCCAGCCCTTCGACCTCTGGCAGGGTGCCTGCGCGAAAGACCATCAGGTGATCCGACAGGTAGCGCCCCAGATTGCCCGATGAATTGCCCAGCCCCTGGGTATGCTGCGGCCCGTGGGAATTCAGCAGAAGCCGCACGGATTCAATGGTCGAGGCGCAAACCGCAATCACTTGCGCCGTCACCGTGTGCTCCTGCCCGCTGGCCGTGTCGATATAACGAACACCAGTCGCCAGACCAGTCTGTGCATCGGTTTCGATCTTTGACACCACCGCCCCGCTGCGCAGCTCGAAATTCCCGCTGGCCTGCGCGGCGGTCAGGGGCAGAGGTGTCCGCGCGGGCACATGACGGATGATCCGGCAGGTGGTGGCGGGGCGATCAGGCCATTTCTGCGCCAGTTCGTCCATGAGCGCGCGTTCAGCCTTGGTCAGCGGGTGCGGAGCGTCGTAGATGCCATCGGGCAGGTTTTCGATCTGCGCGGCCTCGCCCGCGACGCCCAGAAACTGTTCAACCCGATCATACCAGGGATCGAGATCAGCATAGGAAATCGGCCAGTTGTCGCCAAACCCATCCTGTTCGGCTGCCCTGAATTCCTGATCCGAAAGGCGCAGCGCATTGCGCCCCCACAAATGCAGCCGCCCGCCGACCTGACGGGACCGGAACCAGTTGAAATGGATCCCGCTCGGCGTGGTGTAGGGGTTCTTCCGGTCATTGACGAACAGATGCCCGGTCAACGGCGTGAAAGACATGCAGCGCGCCTGCACATGCTGGCCGCGCAGGATCGCCATGACGCGGTTGAGGATGCTGACACGGGATCCGCCCGCGCGATCGCTGTCGGGGAAATCATCCTTGGGGTCCAGTGTGCGACCGGCTTCCAGCATCAGCGTCCGGCAGCCGCGCTCGCTTGTTTCTTTCGCAACCCATCCCCCGGCGGCGCCGGAGCCAATGACGATGACGTCGTATTCTGGTCCGGTCGCCCGCATCGCTCAGGGCCTGCGCGTTATGTAGCCCCAGACCTCGCCACAGGTCCAGGCGGTGGTCAGGATGATGATGTAAGGCAGTGCTGCCAGGTAACGCAGAAGCCGCTCCTTGCCCGCCTGTGTCAGGCCATGGCGCACCCACAGAACCGGTGGGATCAGCGGGCTGGACAGGATATAGGCCAACCGCTTTGCGCCGCCCATATGCATGGCCCGGATATGACCGAACAGACGCCCCCAGTGAAACCGTTCCGGCAGCAGCCGACCCAACGTGGCCGGGGGGCGCACATGATCGACTACCAGTTCATTGGACAGCAGCAGTTCTTCGCCCTGTTCGATCAGGAACCAATGCACGACCGGCTCGCGAAAGCGGTCCTTCCACAGATGGCGGGTCGCCTCCAACGCCTTCCGACTGTAGGTGACGTTCACGTCCGAGACCCATTCGGCAGGGCCACTGTCAAAAGGCAGGCCATAGCGCCCGAAATCGGTCACGTAGAACGCCCAGTTCAGCAGCGAGACCGGTTCCTTACAGTCAATGGCACCGCCGATGACATTCTTGCCGGTTTCCGCATGCAGGCGCATGACGGTACGCGCCCAACCCGGGCGTGGATGCCCGCGATCTTCGAGGATTGCGATCACATCGCCGGTGGCGGCCGCCAGCCCTGCGGCCCGTCTGCGGTCAAATAGCTCATGCTGGCCTGCCTCGGATGTAATGGGGCGGGCGAGCGTGATGGGCCCCAGGTCCAGAAAGTTCACATCCGGGAATTCTGCCGCGTAATCAGCAGCGTCCGAGACGCTTGCATCATAGGGTACGATGATTTCCAGCGGTGGCGGGTCATCGAATGCAACGACCGACACCAGAAAGTCGCGCAGGTAGATGCCGCCATCGACAATGGTCACGACAATGGAAAGCATTGGATGATCTGTCATCTCAAGCTCCTGCAACTGGAAAAACCCTGCTTCTTCAAGGCAGATACTGACGCGGCGCGGTCGGGATGCCAAGCGCCGTCTGGGAACCGATCCGATGTCATGCGGCCATGTCCCCCAGCGCCTCAAGCGTGACCGGCTGGCCTGATGCATTGCTTGCGCGCACCGCATCCGCAACCTCGATCGCGCGCAAGGCGGCGTGGCCATCGGAAATACGCAATCCGGTCTGCCCTGCACAAAGACCGACAAATTCCTGCAGCTCATCGGCAAATGACAACAGAGCCGTGGTTTTCCACGATTTCAGCTTTTCCCGCAGCATGATCCCGGGATAACGGCGATGCTGACGGGTGGGCTTGCCGCCCGGGCGGTCCATGGTGATCAGCAGTGTTTCCATTGGTGCATAAGCCCCGCGCACCATACCTTTGCTGCCATAGACCTCGATCTGGCTTTTGTAGCCTTTCCAATCTGTCCAGGTTGCCTGATACATCGCCGAGATGCCGTCAGGGTTTTTGAAGATCGCCATGGCATTGTCTTCAGAGCCCGGCTCTTTCCAGACCTTTTCGGTAGCGACGCCGTAAACGCTGGTGATCTCCCCTAGCATATGACGGGCCATGTCGGTCATGTGAATCCCCACGTCCCATAGCGCCCCGCCGCCAGAAATATCGGACTTGTATTCCCAGTCATGCACGAATTTCGTCAGACCCTCGTGCCCGCCATAGATGCGCACATGATCGACCTCTCCGATCTGGCCCGACCCGATGACGTCCTTCACATAGGAAAAGGCCGGGTAATAGCGCATGTTGAACCCGCCGCCCAAAGCCCTACCCGCCACCCGAGCTGCGGCAACGATCCTGCGGCTGGCCTCGGCCGTGTTGGCCAGCGGCTTTTCCGCCAGCACATGCAGCCCGCGATCAAAGGCTGTCAGGCACAAAGGTTCACGCACATGCGCCGGGGTCGAAATAACGACCGCGTCCATGCCGACGTCAAAAAACCTGTCCGCATCGGTAAAGGCTGGTGCGCCATTGGCCACGGCTTCGGCCCGGTGCATGTCCATATCCACAACTGCGGCAAGTGTCGTGTCAGGGTTGTCGATAATGGTCTGCACGCGCATCTGCCCGATCTTGCCGGCTGCGCCGATCACACCGATCCTCATAAAATTCCTCACTCAAAACCATGGGGTGTTACACCCCGGACATCTATAACAGCAGATCATCTGTTAACGGAGTAGCATGCGCAACCACCCTGCGCTAGGCTTCTGAGGTGCAACGATTTCATGCCTCGATTTGAATTGAATAAGGATTGGCAACAGTGAACTTCACCGGCTCGGAAAAACTGCAGGGGCAGACGGTCTTTGTCACCGGCGCAACGGGATTCCTTGGGGCGCGTCTGATTCCGGCCCTTCTGAAAAACGGCGCGCGGGTCACGGCCCTGTTGCGCAGCCGTCACGGCGCGAACGATCTGGAGGCGAAGGGCGTCACCGTCGTCACCGCAGCCCTGGGCGACCGGGCGGCAATCACAGAGGCCCTGCGCGGTCACGATATACTGGTCCATCTGGCCTATGACGTGCGCGCCACGTCCAAAAAGAACTTGTCGGATTTCAACGCGCTTGCTGGCGCGGCACAGGATGCTGGCATCGGGCGGATCGTCCATACCAGCTCTATCGTGGTTTATGATATCTGGCCCAGCGAGGATCTGGATGAAACCAGCCCCATGCAACGCCCCGGCGGCAGCCCCTACCGCCAAGCCAAGATCGAGATGGAAAAACAACTGATGGCCGGGCCGATCCCGGCGGCCATACTGCAACCGACCTTGATTTACGGGCCCGGCAGCGCCCTGTGGACCAATCAGCTGACAGAAAACCTTGCCGCTGGCGCACAGATTCTGCCGCAACCCGAGGGCCTGTGTAATGCCGTGTTCGTCGACGATGTGGTGCAGGCTATCCTCAGGGCGGCCGTGCTGGAGGATCTGGGCCAGGAACGCTTTGTCATCTCGGGGCCTGAGCCGGTGGCCTGGTCGGACCTGCTGTCGGGCTATTCCCGGATCATCGGCAAGGGCGAGCTGCAGTTTGAACCGTATCAGAACCTTTCAGACCGATTGGGCCCCGAGCCGGATCATGACGCGGGTCCCGAGACCCTCTCGGTTGCGGCCCGGATCAGTGCGCTTGGCCGCACGCTGCTGGGGCGCGAGCGGTTTGAAGCATTGGTGCGTGCCATCAAAAGGCGCGTGTCTTCGGGCGATGGCGCAGCCTATCCCGACCGGCATCTGCTGGACCTTTTTGCCGCCAAGGGCAGGTGCAGCATCGCGCAGGCGCAGGCGCGGCTGGGCTATCAGCCCGACTATCCGCTTGAAAAAGGATTGGCGGCGACAGCAGACTATTTGAGGGGCCGGTTTGGCTGACGCCATGCCCATCATTTGAAACGCAACCGTATGGTCCGGATTTCAGGGCCGCTATCAAGGCAAAAGCATGCTGCATATCGGCGTAGACGCCAGTTCCTGGGAAAACGAACGTGGCTTTGGGCGGTTCACCCGCAATCTGATCCCCGCTCTGGCCGCCCGGCAATCGAAGTTCCGTTATACGCTGCTGTTCGATCAGGAACCCACGCGCCCTGTGCCCGAAGGCGTCGACATCCGGATCGCCGGGTCTGACAGGTCAATGTCCGAGGCCTCCTCGGGCGCTTCGGCGCGCGGCGGGGCGGATCTGATGACCATGGCCAAATCCGCGCGGCAGATGGACTGCGATCTATTCTTCTACCCGGCAGTCTATTCCTATTTCCCGCAACTGGCCCGGCGGCCTTCGGTCGTGTGTTTTCATGACACCATTCCCGAGCGCTTTCCCGATCTCATCTTCCCCAAAAAGCTGAACTTCCGCCTGTGGCAGGCGAAATGCTGGTTAGCCAAGAAACAGGCGACGCGGATCATGACCATCTCGCAAGCGTCCGCCGATGATCTGGAACGCATCCTGCGCATTCCCGCCGCGCGCACCGACATCATCACCGAAGGGGCCGAGCCAGTCTTTCAGCAAATCCACGACACACAGCTTCTGGCCCAGACGCGCCAGGCTTATGGCGTTCCGTCCGACGCCCCTTTGCTGGTCTATGTGGGCGGGTTCAACCGGCACAAGAACGTGCTGCGGCTGATCGAGGCGATGCCCGAAATCCTGGCAAAAGTGCCGGACACACGTCTGGCCATTGTCGGACGCACCACCGGTGCACGGTTCTGGGACAACATCGAAGACCTCAAGGCCAGTGCCGCCGCCGATGCGGCCCGGTCTGAAAGCATCGTCTTCACCGGCGAGATCGATGACCCCGAACTGGCCGCCTTGCTGAACGCTGCCGATGCGCTGGTCTTCCCGTCGCTGTGGGAGGGGTTCGGCCTGCCCGCGCTCGAAGCAATGTCCTGCGGCACGCCGGTTCTGTCCTCGGATCGCGGCAGCCTGCCGGAAGTGGTGGGCGATGGCGGGCTGTATTTCGACCCTCTGTCCAGCCAGGCCCTGGCCGATCAGGCCATCCGCCTGCTGCGCGAGCCGGGCCTGCAAACCGATCTGTCGCAAAAGGCGCTGGCACAGGCCGCAGGCTTTAGCTGGGATAAGGGCGCGGAACTGGCCGAGGCATCGTTTCGGCAGGCGTTGCGCCCGAAATGAGAAAAATTTGTCCGGTTTCGGTTTGTCAGAAAATCCTCAACAATGTCGCCATGACCCAAAAATTAAGCCCTTTCTGGAAACACGGTACTGCAGTCTCGAACCGGGCAGACAAATATATTGGATTCGCACCCATTCCACCCTATCCGTGAAGAGGGGTGGAATTTTCGGCACCCAGGATGCCAATTGATTTCAGTGTGACTTTGTACGATCAGGATAGATTATGAATTACGAAACCTCGCACCATCAGCCCCTAAAACAGCTTATTGCGGCGCGCGATGCGCGGGTTGCCGTGGTGGGGCTGGGCTATGTCGGCCTGCCCCTGGCTCTGACCGCTTATGACAAAGGTTTCGACACCACCGGTGTTGACCTCAACCCCGACCGGGTGGCGCGGATCAATCAGGGCGATCAGGTCATATCGTATCTGGCGCAGGACCGGATTGCGCAGGCCGTCAGCAGCGGCAAGTTCCGCGCGACGCAGGATGCCGCCGCTCTGGCCGAGGCCGATATCATCCTGATCTGTGTGCCGACTCCGCTGACCGACGCGCAGGACCCGGATATGCGCTTTGTCGCGGCGGCCGCAGAGACCATCGCACAGCATCTGCGTCCCGGTCAGATGGTGGTGCTGGAAAGCAGCGTCTGGCCCGGAGCCACGACGACTCTGGTTCAGCCTATTCTGGAAGCAGGCGGTCTGCGCGCAGGTTCCGATTTCTTCCTGGCCTTCTCGCCCGAGCGCGAAGACCCCGGCAATGACACATTCGACACACACAGCATTCCCAAGGTGGTCGGTGCCGACGATCCGCAATCGCGGCAACTGGTCGAGGATTTCTATCGCGCCATCGTCACCAGCGCCGTGCCGGTCAGTTCGGCCGCCACAGCCGAGGCGGTGAAACTGGTCGAAAACAGCTTTCGCACCGTCAATATTGCGCTGGTCAACGAATTGAAGACCGCGCTTGAAGCAATGGACGTGGATGTCTGGGAAGTGATCGCGGCTGCGGCGACCAAGCCGTTTGGCTTCATGCCCTTCTATCCCGGCCCTGGAATTGGTGGGGCCTGCATCCCGGTGTCTCCGGCCTATCTGGCCTGGCGCGCCGCGGATGCAGGATCTGATACACCGATCATCAATCTGGCACGCTCCAGCAATGATGCGGTGCCGGAAATGCTGGCGGCACGCATGGCAGTAGAACTGGCCGCACGCCACGGGTCGGCGCTGGCAGAGACCGGTCAGCCCCTGACCGGACAGCGCATCCTGCTGATGGGCATCGCCTATAAGCGCGATGTCGAGGACACCCGCCGCAGCCCGGCGCTGGTGTTGCTGGACGAGCTCGAGAAGCTGGGCGCCGAGGTCGACTATCACGACCCTTATTTCCCGCGCCTGCCCGAAGGCGGCGAATACCCGCAGCTGGCGGGCCGGACCTCGCAGCCGCTGACGGCAGACACCCTGAAACGCTATGCTGCTGTGGCCGTAATCACCGATCACAGCGCCCCGGATTACGATCTGGTTGCCCGCGAAGCAGTCTTGGTGTTCGATACGCGGAATGTTTTTGAAAAGCAGGGGATCGAAGTGACTGATGGGCGGTTGGTGAAGATGTGATCACACACCTTCTCAACAAGACTTGGAAGCGCAATTTGTGAGTCTACCCTCCAGAACCACACCATCGAAACAGTAAGGCGAAGGGTACTGTAGTATTGACACGGAGGCCAAGTTTCACCTGCTAGAAATTGGCTTACTACGCTGGGTCTGCGTATCTCATTAGTGAAGGTACCTTACATGGAGCAACGGAGAGATGTGGATGGCCGCGGACCGTGGCAGTAGGGCTCGTGAGGGCTCGTGTCATTGAGCATACCCGGCTGAATTTTTTGCCTGACGGGTTCATCGGGGTCGATATCTTCTTTGTCATTTCCGCTTTCTCTTTTCCGGGATCATTTTGAAGAGTTGAAAGCTCTGGGTTATCTTGAGCGCAGCCGTTTCAATTTCCAACTTTCTGTTTGCCCTTGGTTCGGAGTGGTTCAACAGCAAACATGCGCTCCACACTTGGTCGCTTGGGATTGTGGAACAATTCTATCTTGTCTTTCCGCTCGCCGTCATTTTGGCCGCACGCTATTCGATTGGCCTCTTCCTGACGTTTTCCATTATTGCGCTCGCATCTTTCATTTGGGCAGCAATGGCCACAGCGTATTATGAAGATTACATATTTTCATGCCTCAACTCTGGGCCTGGGAGTCGTTAATGGGAATTCTGCTTTCTGCAGCCCGGATATCCTCTACTCAACGGGTTATTGCAGAGATACTCGCCTTTGTCGGGATCGGCTTGATTTCATTTTCTCTCTATCTTTGGCATTATGTGCTGTTCGATTTTTTCGAGACTACACAGGCAAAGGGTACAACCTCGGCTCCAAAAGCAGCATTGTCATGATTGCTATTTCACCACTCGTCGCATGGGCCAGCTGGCGCTGGATCGAACAACCATTTCGGAAGCCGGGCCGTAAGAGGCAGCTGGCCGTCCACCGTACAAGATGACGTCTAAGCCGCGGTAACTAAATTTTCTGCCCATCGCGTCAGACCAGTGTCGTTTTTAAACACTGCGCGATTTTATGCCTTACTTGATGATTTCATGTGCGATGCGTTGACGATGTAAACAATTTGCGAAACTATCTGATCAGACATTTTCATGTCTCAATAATTGATAAGCAGTGCAGCACGAGTAGTGGAGCAAAGCTCCGTCAGGTCCAAATAACCAAATTTTAACCCTCAGGGGCCCATAGTTTTGCCATGATTTCGCGCCGGAATCGTATTGGGCAGATGCCCAATGGCATAGCCATGGCTCATTTGAGGATTGGCAAACACCAAAGCCAGAACCGGAGGGCTTGGAAGGCATGATGGGGATTATCGGATTAGCCGTTCTTGTTGGCCTGTGTGCTGGCGGCATAGCCCTGCTGTCCGGCTCTTCCCTTCTGATGGCATTTGGGGCCTATATTCTGTTTGGCTGGATCTTTATCTTCACCGCCGCCGCAATAATCTGCGTCATAAAACTGCTAAAGATTTGGGGCAGAAAAGAAAACCCTGCGTATTCCAACTGACCCCTTAGTCCCGCCCCGCCATTCGCTTGGCTACATATCCCAGAAAGGCGCGGCGCGGGTTTCTGATCTGCGGGCGCCCAGATGCGGCCCAATAGGCCAGCCAGTCCGCCTCCAGCGCATAGACATCGCGGCCCGGGGCCATCGCTCTGGCCTCTTCCAGCGCCTCTGAGGGCAGGATCGGCTTGTCCGGCCCTTCGACCACCTGACCCCGCCGGGTAAAACGGATCAGGTCACCGGGTTCTTCGGTCATCTCATAATCGGGCAGATGGTCGGCTGTGATCATGTCGCGGATCATCTTGCGGAATACCCGCCGGGGTGAGGCTGACCCCGATTTCTTCAGCAGCACCTCAACCGAGATCCGCCACTCGGGCTGGCGGCCACAATGTTTGCGCGCCAGTTCATAGATCCGCCGCTCGAGCGGTTTGCGCAGGCGGAAGTAATCGCGGCTGAGGGTCAGAACCGATTTCGCCAGCACCGCCCGAAACAGCCAGTCTGACAGTTTCACGCTGACGCTGACCATCCGGCCCGCCCGGGTGTGGCGGACGATCTCCCAGCTTTCGATCAGACCGAACCCAGTGGTGGTCTCTTTCTCACCGGTGACGATGTTGGTGGTGATCCTTGTACCGGCCAGCCGCTCGAACGCCTCGCGCAGACGCTTGTAACCGTCACCGCTGGTTTCGCGGTTGGTGGCCACCAGCAGATCATGCGCCTTCAGATGTAACACCCGGCTGACGGTCCGACCCGCATTGATCGCCGCCATCAGCTGACTGATACAGAAGATCAGGATGTCCTTGTCGTGGATCGTTGCCAAACCACGCACCGACGGCGTCACAGTAATCTCGACCCCGTTATGTTCGTAATTCAGAATCCGCCGGTCCGGCCGGGTCGAGAGCGAAAACATCGGATGCTCCATCGACCCCATATCTGTCTTGGGCAGCGCATCGAAGATATCGCATACAAAAAAATCGCCCGTTGGGTGCCGGTCAGGCAACAACGCCCCTGACCCGCTCATACTGCCCTGCCCATATGTCCTGCCCGAATCTTTGTTCGTGGTTTTATTGACGCTTACCGTAGAGTTATCCACAGGAGGCGTAAAGCCGCCGGAACGTGGGTTCAGAGTCACTGCAACGTGGGTTCAGAGTCACACTATCGTGGGATCAGATTCACTACTGAACTCGAAAATCACGGAAATCTGTTTTTTTTCTTATAGTTACAATAACCTAAACTCTGCTGTAACTACTAAAATAACAAAATTTTAACTGGATATTTATTTACCTCACTCTTAAAAGCAGCGTTTCAAAGGGATTTTACCCCTTATTTTTGCTCAGAAAATTCGGTTTTATGCTCACAATACTTCCACATGCTTCATTTTGTGGTATATTGTCCAAAACATAGCACATAGGCAGATTTTCAATGCGAGCAGTTCCCTCCGAAGGGCTTCCCCCCTATTTCAATATCGATCCTGATCTAGCCCATGCTGAGTTGGGCGAACCAACCGGAACCCATGAGTTCTCGCAGATTGCAGATGCCTGCGCCCGAGGGCGGGCAGATCTGGCAAACCGGGATCTGGAGGAAGATGGACAGAAAAAACTGCGCCTGTTTTCAACCTGGGAAATTACCAAATATCTGATCCCTGTTGCCCCCGCCCATTTTCGACGGGTGTTGAAGAGCAACCCAGATTTACCACAGGGACAGTCCGAGACGGAAGGTGGCGCCAAGTGGTTCACCCTGGATGAGGTTCTGCGGCTGCGCACACATTTTGCCTCAGAAGGATCCAAGGCAAAAGAATACCGTCCCTACCGACCCAAAGGGTTGCCGGCCAAGATTGTTTCGGTGGCCAATTTCAAAGGCGGCGTCGGCAAGACCTCGACCTGCGCGCATCTTGCAATGTCTGCTGCTTTGGACGGCTACAAGGTGCTGGTCATTGATCTGGACAGCCAGGGCTCGATGACGTCAATCTTCGGCGGCAAGGTCAGCGATGAATGGCAGACGGTGTTCCCCTTGCTCGCCCGCCATTACGCCACCCATCTGCGCCGCGACAATCAGGGGCGGCTTGACCGGGGTGAAGCACCGCATCCGATTGACGACACCCTGTCCGAAGCGCTGAAAACCCGCAGCAGCGATCTGATCCAGACCACCCATTGGCCGAATATCGATCTGATCGGCGCTCAGCTGAACCTCTACTGGGCCGAGTTTCAAATTCCGGTCTGGCGGATGCAGGGCCGCAGTTGGAAGCTGTGGGATGCACTGACCGACACGCTGGACGAGGATGGGGTGCTGGACGACTATGACATCATCTTCATCGATACCCCCCCTGCCCTCGGCTATCTGACGATCAACGGGCTGGCGGCCTCGGATATCCTGCTGGTGCCCATGGGGGCCTCGTTTCTGGAATTCGACTCCACCGGCCGATTCTTCGACATGTTGCATTCGACGTTCCAGTCCATTGAGGATGGAGAGAACATGGCCGCCCGCGCGCTTGGACGGCCCGAGATGGCGTTTCAGTGGGATGCGGTGCGCACAATCATCACCCGCTATGACGGCAGTCAGCAAGCCGAGCTGGCGGGGCTGATGCAAGCCTATCTGGGCCGCACCCTGTCGCCACACTGGCAGGGCTACACGGCGCTGATTGGTCAGGCCGGGGAACAGGTCAACGGCATCTATGAGGCGGATTACCGCGATTTCAACCGCGAGACCTATGTGCGCGGGCGAGAAACCTTTGATGCCACTTATGCTTCGTTCAAGAAGCTGCTGATCGGCGTTTGGCGAGGTGAAGAGCAGGCCCAGCAGGCCGAAGAGGCGGGAACACCGGAATTGTCGCTCTGAGTGCGATGTTTCGCGCGCGAAACACGTCTTCTATGACTCGAAACAGAGTCTGATCCGAGCAGGAAGAGGAAAAAGTGATGGCTAAACGCAAACGACTGACCCCAGCCCGGCCGGATTATCTGGAAGACAATCGCCCTGCCCCCGGGTTGAACCCCATGTCCCCCGCTGAGACACCCCGCGCCGCACCACCGGTTGCACAGGTGGCCGGGGCCACGGCAGCCCAGGCCGCTTTGGAAGAGCTGTCCGGAGAATTGCGTGCTGCGCGGGCCGAAGGTCGTTTGGTGCAGGGCCTGCCGCTGGACGCCATCGAGGAGACCTATCTGGTGCGTGATCGGATGGCGGCTGATGACGCGGATATGGAGGCGCTGAAGGAAAGCCTGAAGGCACGCGGGCAGCAAACACCGATCGAGGTCGTGGAATTGACCGAAGGGCGGTATGGCCTGATCTCGGGTTGGCGGCGCATGACTGCGCTGCGGGCGCTGGTACAGGAGACGGGCGAGCCCCGCTTTGAAACCGTGCGCGCTTTCCTCAGACAGCCGCAGAGCGCCTCGGACGCGTATGTGGCCATGGTCGAGGAAAACGAAATCCGTGTCGGGCTTAGCTATTACGAGCGCGCCCGGATTGTGGCCCGTGCGGCTGAGCAGGGCGTTTACCCGGACGAGGCTGCTGCCCTGCGCGGGCTGTTCGCATCGGCCAGCCGGGCCAAACGATCGAAGATTGGCTCGTTCATCGCGATCTATCACGCGTTGGATGATCATCTACAGTTCCCTTCGGACATTCCTGAACGATTGGGGCTGTCGATTGCCAAGGTCCTGAAGGACGATCCAAAGGCGGTATCTGCGCTTATCAAAACGCTGGGTAAAGCCGGGGCCGAGACATCGGAGGCAGAGTTGTCTACCCTGACACAGGCAGTGAATAGCAGCAGCTCAGAACGTGGGAATTCATCTGTATCAGACTCTAATACATCCCCTAAAGAGACAATAGGAAACATTCAGCTGAAGCCGAACCGGAACGGAACGCAGATCACTCTTTCCGGTCGGGGAATGTCAGAAGCATTCCTGGCGGACCTGCGGGCTTGGTTACAATCCCGCGACAGCTAATGTTTCGCGCGCGAAACAGGCTTCACCTCAGCAGATCAGCCGTTGGATTTTCTGCGATATCGACATCGTCATAATATTTCTGCGCCTGTGCCATCGAGCGGTGCAGGGAAAGGCGCATGGCGGCTTGGATCGGCGCACCGTCGAGTGCGGCCTGAGTCAGAAACCCCGAGCGTAACCCATGGGGTGAGGCAAAGTCGTCCGGCAGCCCGGCCAGTTTCAGCCGGTGCCGAACGATCTGTGCGATCGCATCCGGGCTCAGCCGACGCTTCAGCACCCGGTCGGCCTTGGAGATGGGGCGGAAGAGGGGCCCGTCGTCGATCCCGCCGACCTCGATCCAATGGACCAGTGCTTGCGCGGCGCGGCCCTTCAGCACCAGTCGCGGGGTTTCGCCCTTGGCTGTGGTCTTGGTCTCCAGCAGCGAGAGCCAGACCAGACCTTCCTTTTTGAACGCTTTCAGGTTGACATCCTCGCGCATCAGCGCGGTGATTTCCGACCGCCGTCGACCGCCCGAGGCCCAGCCCAGCATCAGCAAAGCCCGGTCGCGGCAATCGCGGCGCGACCCGTGGCAAGTGGTCAGCAGTTGTTCGAGAATATCGCGGGTGATGGGGTGTTGCGACTTCGGGGCAGGGGGCCGAGCTGCGGCGCGGCGCGCCTTGGCGCGGGCCTGTTTCACCTGAGGCGCATCGAACGGCGAGGCGAGGTTCTTCATCCGGTGGAAGGCAAGCCAGGAGGCGATGCGCCGGTCCAGCGTCGACGGGGCAGGGCAGGCCGGCGACCGGCGCAACCCCTGCGCAATCAGCGCCTCCGCAGTTTGTCGGGCGCGGTCATCAGATGGGGCATCCCCGAGATCGCGGGCATGATCCAGGATGAAAGCGAGCGCGGCGGTCTCCGTTTCCGGCCAGTCCAGCGCTACTCCGAAGCGCGCAGCCTTCCAGGCGGTGATGTAGAGCAGATCGCGCTCATAAGCCCGCAGCGTGTTGGTAGGGGTGCCACGCACATAAAGGTCTGTCAGGGAGTCCTGATCGGCTTGCGACAGGGCAGGGGAGGCGGCGGGAAGATATGGCGCGGGAGGCTTCATGGGGCACATTCTGCGCCAAAGCCGGTCAGATCACAATAGACATGATAAGGGATACTTATCAGGTATAAAATCAGTTTTTCAGAATTACAAAAGAAATGCGCAAAAAGACATTATATTGCATACTAATTCTATTGAGCTTTTAATATACCGAGTTTCCGGGAAACTATCACAGATATATCCGCCGTCAACTTAACTCCATGGATGCCTCCGGTCAGGTTATCTGCAAATCCGCAATGTAACATTGGAGCCGGCGGGAGGGGCCTACACCTTCAGAGCCTAAAATAGAGGTTTGCAAAACGTCAGGCGCCAAGAGCCTTACTTCCGCTCCAGCCCAAGCACCGCACGTGCGTTCTGAACAATCTGCATCCTTTTTCCAAATCGTTCTTCGCCAGCGTTGCTGAAGTGGTCGCCATCCGACTAGAAAAGAACATCACAGGATAAGAAGTCTTCCGGGAAAGACAGTTTGTGCAAGTTGTGCTGAGACATGAACTCTGCTGGCGATGCTGAAAGTGTTTCGGTGATTGTAGCTTCGAGTTTCAAAAATACCTCTTCGGTTCCAGGCCGAAGCATCTAAGGGTATTCACATTCCGCCTTCCGAATATAAGTCGGCTGAATATGTGGCTCGATCCGGGGGATAGCCAGACTGTTGGAATATGGGATGCGATGTGTTCACGCCACGGGATTTGTTGGGCAGCACCGCCTTGATGAATTCCCACTCCAGAT